>CABSNA010000278.1 GCA_902478865.1 uncultured Collinsella sp. | reverse complement strand
ATGAGCGTCTCGTGGGCTCGGAGATGTGTATAAGAGACAGCCTTCAAGCAACACACCGGCACCACCCCCACCACCTGGCGCTCCCAGCATCAATAAAGAGGCGACAAAGGGACGGCCCATAAGTCCCACAAGCAGGGAAGACCATTTGCAATGTGACAAAGGGACTGCCCCTTTGTCACCCGCACAAAAATGGGCGCGCCAACGGCGCGCCCATTCACTCTATTCCATTCAGCCCCGCCTGACCCGAACGGCCGAGTCGTCTGGCCGTGGAAGCCCCGAGTCGCCGGGGTGTTTGCTCCAAATGAGTTCCGCATGCAAAGAAGGCCACTAAATGTGGCCTTCGTCTTGCATAGGACTGTTTGAAATTTGGAGGAAATACCCCGGCGACTCGGGGCTTCCACGGCCTTGCAGCTACGAGAGCGACGTTCTCAGCAACTCGTTGAAGAGCTTCGGGTTGCCCTTGCCGCGGCTCGCCTTCATGCACTGGCCCACCAAAAAGCCGATGACCTTCTGGTTGCCGTCACGATACTGCTGCGCCTGATCGGCACAGTTTGCCAGCACCTCGTCCACAATCGGCTGCAGCGCGCCGGCATCGCTCACCTGACGCATGCCGCGCTCGTCGACGATCTTGTTGGGGTCGTCGCCGGTCTGGGCCATGGCCTCAAAGACCTCGTGCGCCTGGTTGGAGCTGATGGCATCGGTCGCCAGCAGCTTGGCCAGCGCTGCCACCTGAGCCGGCGCGATGCCGGACTCGGTGAGCGACACGCCCGCGCCCTTAAGGTAGGCGATCATCTCGTTGACCAGCAGGTTTGCGACCGTCTGGGCCTCTTTGCCAGCCATACCGGCAGCAGCGGCCTCAAAGAAGTCGGCAAACTCGGGGTCGCCGGCAATCTGCTCGGCGTCGGCCGTCTTAATGCCAAAGTCGGCCTCAAAACGGACGCGCTTGGCATCGGGCAGCTCGGGAATCTCGCCACGGCAACGGTCGATAAACTCGTCGTCCAGGTCGAACGGCGCCAGGTCGGGATCGGGGAACAGACGATAGTCGTCGGCCGTTTCCTTCACACGCATGACCACGGTGCGCTTGCGGCTGGGCTCCCAGTGGCGGGTCTCCTGATAGATGATGCCGCCCTCCTCGAGCACCTCGGCCTGGCGGCAAATCTCGTAGGCAAGGCCGTCGTGCAGACTCTTAAACGAGTTGAGGTTCTTGAGCTCGGTCTTGGTGCCCAACTTGGTCTCGCCACGGCGACGCAGCGACACGTTGCCGTCGCAGCGCATGGAGCCCTTCTCCATGGAGCAGTCCGAAATGCCCAGCGTCACAAAGATGCGACGGAGCTTCTCCATAAACAGGCGAGCCTCCTCGGGTGTGCGCAGATCGGGCTCAGTCACGAGCTCAATCAAAGGCGTACCGCAGCGATTGTAGTCAACGAGCGACTCGGCCGCGGCGGTAATGCGGCCCTCGGCACCGCCCACGTGCACCATCTTGGCGGCGTCCTCCTCCATGTGGATGCGCAGGATGCGGATGGGCACCGTGTAGGAACCGTCCTCGCGACGCTCGGGCATCTGCAGGTTGGACGCATCGTAGCTGGCCAGATGGCCAGCGCGCTGGTTGCCCTCGCGCATGGTCGACGTCATAGACGTGGACAGGCCCTCGGCGTTGGCCGAGGCGCTCGCCAGACTCTGGGCCTCGGCCTCACCAAACGCGCAGTCGGGGCGCTCGGCGGCACCGCGACCGGTCACATCCAGATCCAGGTGACCATACATGGCAAAGGCGACCGGACCCTGCGTGGTCTGGAAGTTCTTGGCCATATCAGGATAGAAGTAGTGCTTGCGGTAGAACATCGAGTGGCGCTGGATCTCGCAGTTGGTGGCCAGACCTGCCTTGACGATGCTCTCGATGGCGCGCTTGTTGGGCACCGGCAGGGCGCCGGGCAGGCCCAGGCACACCGGGCACACGTTGGCGTTGGGCTCGTCATCGTGGCTGAGCTTGCAGTTGCAGAACATCTTGGTATCGAGTGCGGTGAGCTCGGTATGGATCTCCAGGCCGATTACGGCCTCCCAATCCTGCAGGACCTCGGAAAGCTCTTTCATTACAGCTCGCCTCCCTTCCCGGCAAAATCGGGCGCGACGGAAAGCGCGGGCGCACCCGTGGCGGCATCGGCAAAGCCGCGCTCCAGGGCGCGGGCAAACGTGAGCAGCTGACGGTCCTTAAAGGCCGGACCCACCAGCTGGGCAGAAACGGGCAGCTGAGTATCCTGTCTCTTATACACATCTCCGAGCCCACGAGACGCTCATGAATCTC
>CABSNA010000277.1 GCA_902478865.1 uncultured Collinsella sp. | reverse complement strand
AGCGATATCGACATCGCGCAGATGTGCCTTGCCATCGATGCTCGCACGCCGGTCGACGAGCGCTCGGTGGAAAGTGGCCTGGGAATCTTCGAAGAGCTTGGTTTCTGTCGCGTTTCGGGGTTTGACGACACCCGTCGCATCGCGATGGCCGAAAACCCCGGCCGTGTGCAATTGAGCAGGTCAATTCGCTATTTGGAGGGCTTGCGCTCGCGCATGGAGTTCTCGGCTTTCCGGAGTTGGGCGCTCGATTCGTGCGCTTCTGATATGCTAGCCAAAGTTAACCGCCCGATCGTACCGCGGGCCTAGGGGAAGGGGACCTCGATGGATGCCGCAGCCCGTACCGCCCATGATTCCACCCTCCAGCCGTTCTCGGAGATGGAGCACTATAAGCATGCCGATGAGCTGCCGCCCGAGATTATGGCGGACAGCTACGACAAACTGGAGCGCCTGTGCCTCAAATATATGAATGAGGACGACTTTTCTAAGGTGGAGCAGGCCTATTGCTTTGCTGCCGAGAAGCACTGCAACCAAAAGCGCCGCTCGGGTGAGATGTACATCAACCATCCCGTCGAGGTGGCCATCATTTTGGCCGATCTCAAGATGGACTGCGATGTAGTGTGCGCCGCGCTGCTGCACGATACCGTCGAGGATACCGAGACCTCGCTTGCCGATGTTTCCGGCCTGTTTGGCGATACGGTGGCCGAGCTCGTCGATGGCGTGACCAAGCTCACCAACATCGAAGTCGACAGTATGGACGAGAAACAGGCGCTCACGCTGCGAAAGATGTTCCTCGCCATGTCCAAGGACATCCGCGTCATCATCGTTAAGCTTGCCGACCGTCTGCACAACATGCGCACCCTTGCAGCCCTGCGTGAGGACCGTCGCCTGTTTAAGGCTCGCGAGACCATGGACGTGTATGCGCCCCTGGCCGACCGTCTGGGCATGAGCTCCATTAAATGGGAGCTCGAGGACCTGTCCTTCTTCTACCTGGAGCCCGATGCCTACCAGCGCATCGCACGCATGGTGGCGGAGTCGCGCGAGGTCCGTGAGCGCTATCTGGCCGAGACCATCAAGACGCTCACCGACGAGCTCAACCGCATTGGCCTGGAAGACTTCCAGATCAACGGCCGTTCCAAGCACTATTGGTCCATCTACCAAAAGATGAAGCGCAAGGGCAAGGAATTCTCCGAGATCTACGACCTGGTGGCACTGCGCGTCATCACGCATTCGGTGCGCGATTGCTACTCCACGCTCGGCGCGGTGCACACGCTGTGGCACCCCATGCCCGGCCGCTTTAAAGACTATATCGCCATGCCCAAGGTCAATAACTACCAGTCGCTCCACACGACGGTCATCGGCCCCACGGCTCGCCCGCTCGAGATTCAGATTCGAACCTATGAGATGCATGAGCAGGCCGAGTACGGCATTGCCGCCCACTGGCTATATAAGAAGTCGGGCGGATCGTCTGCTTCCAAGACCAATGACGCTCAACGTTTGGACGACCAGATCAACTGGCTCAAGCATTCGCTCGATTGGGCGGCTTCCGACGAGATCACCGATGCCAAGGAATACCTGCATTCGCTGAAGGTCGACCTCTTCGATCAGGAGATCTTTGTCTTTACGCCCAAGGGCGAGGTCATGGCGCTTCGTGCCGGCTCCACGCCGCTCGACTTTGCCTACGCCGTTCACACCGAGGTGGGAAACCATTGCGTCGGCGCCAAAATCAACGGTGCGGTGGCTCCGCTCACGCACGAGATTAAGACGGGTGACCGTGTCGAGATTCTGACTAACAAGAGTTCCAAGCCGTCGCGTGATTGGCTCAAGATCGTTAAGACACCTTCCGCCAAGTCAAAGATCCGCCGCTATTTTGCCGCTGCGACCAAGGACGACGACGCTGCTGCTGGTCGCGATATGCTGGCTAAGGACCTGCGTAAGCGTGGCTATGGCATTTCTACGCCGCGTTCGACGCGTGCGCTCAACGCCGTGGCGGAGCAGTTTAACTTCAAGCAGCTCGAGGACCTGTTTGCCGCCGTCGGTGCCGGCAAGGTTGCCCCGCGCGCTGTGGGCAATAAGGTCGAGCAAATCTTGGACCCCAAGCCCGAGGAACAGCTCACCAAGGCCGAGGCTATCGCCGAGGTCGTGAAGCAGCCTGCTCGCGGCTCCAACCGCAAGCCGCAAAAGCGCGGCAAGAGCGCCAGTAACGGCATTATCGTCAAGGGCGAGAGCAACAGCGGCCTACTGGTCCGTCTGGCTCATTGCTGCAACCCCTGTCTCTTATACACATCTGACGCTGCCGACGATCTTACGCGTGTAG
>CABSNA010000276.1 GCA_902478865.1 uncultured Collinsella sp. | reverse complement strand
CCCGAGAAGTACCTGTCGCTGCACTTTGCCAACTCCATCTGGAAGAACAACATGACCGAGGTCATGGCCCAGAGCCAAACCGACAAGCGCTACTTCGACGAGCTCGTCGATTTCGCCAACGATATCCGCATGCTTGCCCTGCCCGTCAACAAGGAAAAGAACGGCTACCTGCTCAATTCCATGCTGGTGCCGTGGCTGCTTTCGGGCCTTGACCTGTATGTCTCGGGCGTGAGTGACCCCAAGAGCATCGATCTCGCGTGGACGCGCGGCACTGGCGCTCCCAAGGGCCCATTCCGCGTATTCGACACCGTGGGTATCCAGACGGCCTACAACATCGTTATGCAGTATCAGAAGGTCCCGGGCCTGGTGAGCCCGCTGCTTAAAAAGATGATGATGCCCTACAACTTTAAGGCTATGGCGTCCGTCCTCAAGAAAATGCTCGACGAAGGTAAGCTGGGCGAAAGCTCGGGCGAAGGCTTCTTCAAGTACTAAAAAATGATCCCTCGGGGACGGAGGAAAACGGATCATTTTTGGTCGCCAGCAGCGAGAAGATGGACCCAGAAATAGAAAGGAGTGGCAATGGGCCGGCTCGGGCTTTGAGGACAAGTTACTGCAGGCCCAGGGCGATTTTTCGCTCAACGCGGGCCAGCACAGCGTGACGTATCTGTCGAGTTCTGACACGGCAACGACCGGTCGCCACCAGGTGCTGCTGTACGACAACAACTTTGGTGCGGCCGAAAGCTATCCCAAGTTCGACTGGGGCCAGCTGGGCGCCGCGGTGGTGACCGACTACAACAAGGGCACGCATTCGTTTGGGCGCATCTTTACAGTGGACGAGGCGGCCCGCACCTACGAGCTCGAAGACCAGATCGCCGTGCCGTTTTCGGGCTATGTGAGCAGTGCGCAGCGCGTTGGTGATTCAAATAGCATGCTCGTGGCATCGGGCCAGGCAGGACCTTTACCGAGTACGATCGGTACGGTCTGGCCATCGCCACCTACGAGATGGAAGCCGAAAAGTATATCTATCGCGTGTACAAGTACGAGCTGTAGGGCTGTGCTCCGCATTACTCCACATCAAACTCCACGCGATCGAGCTCGGGCACATTGAGGTCGATGAGCTTGCGAGCGACGTGGCGGTCGTGCGCCCCGAGCGCCTCGCTTGTCGTCACATGGGCGACAATCTCGCGCTCGACGATGCCCCTCTCGTCGCCCTCGGCAGCCGAGGTCTCGACGGCGACGGTGTAATCCTTAAAGCCCGGCAGTACCGCGGCAAGCTCGCGCGTGGTTTCGGTGACGCCGTAGCCGTCCTGCACGCCGGCCTGCGCCGAGCCAATAGACCCCGCCGTCATAACGATGCAGGGGATGGCAAAGACTACCGTGCCCACAATGATGCGGCGGCGCACCTTGCGCGATAGCTCGTCGACCTCGGCGTTTTCTTCAGCAGTCACAATACCGTCGCCGTTGAGGTCGCGCTTGAGCGGCACGCGCAAAAGAAGCAGCACAGCTTCGGCAGCCAGCGCGATAAAGACGACGTTGATGCCAAACTCATAAAGCGCCGAGAGAAACAGTGGCCCGCTTGCGATGGCGATGCCATAGCCCGCCGCGCACAGGGGCGGCATGAGCGCGGTCGCCACGGCCACGCCGGCGATGAGCGTGGCGGGTTCCTGGTCGCGCGAGTTGCCCAGGCCACCCGCAAAGCCGCCCGCGAGCGCGACGGCAAGGTCCCACACGGTGGGCGTCGAGTTGTCGATGATGGCGGCCGTGGTGGCGCCAAGGGGCGAGAGCTTAAAGTACAACGTGGATGTGACCAGGCAAAAGACCATCTGCAGCGCGAGGCCGGCAATGGCCTCGACGGTAATCTCACGGTCGAGCGTGGCGATGCCATATGCCATGGCAAGGACCGAGCCCATGAGCGGGCAGATGAGCATGGCGCCCACGATAGCAATGTCCGAGTCGATGTCGAGGCCAATGCTCGCGATAAGCATCGCGATGATGAGGATGCATAAGTGCGAGCCAGTCAGCCGCGCCCCGTTTACAAAGCGCTTGCGAATCACGTGATAGGGCGCGCGTCCCTCGCGAATGTTGAATGCCTGCTTTAGAAAGCGGCTTGCGTTCTCCATGGCCTCGCTGTGAGCGGGGCGGATGCCATGGCGCCGATGATGGCGCTCACGCAGTCGCTTGAGCTGTTGTTTGTCGAGTTCCATGTCCACCTCGTATTGCCGCAGGAACGCGGGTGCGTTCGCAGCATGTACTCTACACCGTGACGGGCGGGGCGGTCATCTTGACATGGAACTTAGGCGAGCAGGCAAAGGAAGACA
>CABSNA010000275.1 GCA_902478865.1 uncultured Collinsella sp. | reverse complement strand
AGCTTTTGCAAGGTTGCCTCGGCCGTTGGCAAGCCCACGCATCGCTGCGTGATGCGTGCCGAGTTTGGCCATGAGATTGCGTTTGGCGAGGACATCCTGACGTTTACCATCGAGGGCAATGCGTTCCTGCATTCGATGGTCCGTACGATCGTGGGCACGCTTGTCGAGATTGGCATGCATCGCCGTGAACCCGAGTGGATGCGTGAGGTCATCGATGCTTGCGACCGTACCGCTGCGGGCCCCACGGCTCCTGCCTGCGGCCTTACGTTTATGGGCGTGGATTACGATCCCGCCGAGCTCGTCGTGCTCGACTAGGGGAGGGCTCGACGCGTCGTGCGTCGACATCCGTCATCTGTGGGCTGCGCGTGTTCAACATCTGTTCTTGGCGTGCAATACAACCGGTGTCTCACTGCTTTTATTGCTGGGGTGTACCATGAACCACGGTTTGATTCATTGCTGTCGAGAGGATGGATAACTTGGTTCGACGTGGCTCGCATCCGCGACTTTCGGTGATCCTTGTGGTAGAAGGTTCGCCCAGCTATGCGATGCGTGCGCTCGAGAGTATCCAGAACCAAGACCTCTACGATTTGCAGATTGTCGTTGTCTGCCGCGATGTTGCGCCCGGTGTGCGCCATTCGCTTCAAGTTGCTGCCGACAGGGACATCCATATTGATTTGATTGACGTCGAGGACGCGAAGCGCGGCGCTTGTCTTCGTGCCGGTTTTGCTGCCTCGCGCGGCTCTCAAATCATCGCCATGAACGCCGATGAGTGGTTTGCTCCGCAGTCTCTTTCCAAGATGGTCGATATCGCGTGCGATACTGCGGCAGACATAGTGCTCCCCACGGTGTCGCTCGACCGCTATGATGCACATCGAGAGCGCCATTCGCGCGTCTTGGATGCTGCTCATATTTCCATTGATAGCAAATCTTCGATGGTGGCCGGGCTGCCTCAGTTGATTTTAGGCGGCCTAGTCGTTCAGACCTCTGGTGTGATGTACAGCCGCTCGCTGTTTGAGGCATGCCTTTTGTGCGACAAGGTGTTTCGCACAGTTGGGTTTATGGCATGCGCGCTTTCGCAGACACGATGCGTGTCCGCCTGCGGCGATGCTTGTTTCCACACGGCGGCACCTAAACTTACAGATGCCTTTGATCCCACCATGTATGCCAAGGTATCCGATGACACTCGAGCGCTCGACGAGCTTGCGGACTCACTCTCGGAAGCAGACAGCGGTGGTCGGCTCAAGCTGGCAAGCCAAAAGTTCTACTTTGCCGGACTGGTCGCCTGCATCGAGAATTTGTGTCTGAGCCCGCATGGGGTGTCGTCAATCGAGCGTTCCGCCCGCATGCGTGATATGCTCGATGCGCCTCGAACCCGTCAGATGGTCGCCGCGCTCAAGGATAACCATCGGGGGCTCGGTCTGTTGTTTGGGCCGATCGCCAGCGCCAAGCCCGCGCGCTGCGTGATGTGTACGCATCTGGCAGCTTTTCTTAACCGGACGGGCGCAAAAACCGCCTAAACGGCTCATTTCGAAACAAACTTGCATAGAATTGTTTCGAAATGCGTTCTTATACACAAAAGCCTTCAAATAGCGTTAAACTATTCAATCACTGATTGATTGTCTCCGCCATCTTTTGGAGAGAGGGTTTGTATGGCTAAAAAACGCAATGGGCGCCAGGATGCCATTAGAGATATTGTGCGCAATAAGGACGTCCGCACGCAGCGCGTGCTGGTCGATGAGCTCCGCGCTATGGGCTTTGATTGCACGCAGGCGACTGTCTCTCGCGATATTGCCGACATGGGGCTGCGTAAGCTCCCTGAGGGCATCTATGTTCTGGCAGAGGACCTGCACCTGCAGCGTATGGTTTCCGAGCTCGTAACGGGCGTTCTGCGTACCGATAATCTGGTTATGATCAAGGCTCAGCCTGGCACGGCTTCCGGCATCGCCGCCGCCGTTGATGCGGCAGAGTTGCCCGATGTGCTTGGCTCGCTTGCCGGCAACGATACGATTTTGGTCATTGCCCAGACGGCCGAGGACGGCGAGCGTCTCGAGGCGCTGATCAATAAGCTGAGCAATTCTCGCAAGTAGGCGTGCGGGTCGTGCGCTCGGCACCGTGCGCGCTGACATAGTGGCTTGTAAGGGGTATCGACGTTGGTCGGTACCCCCTTTTTGTTTTCCGGTATAAAGACCGCCCACTAGGTCGCTTCAAACTAAAAGGCCCCCGAGCAGTTCAAATAGGCTGCTCGGGGGCCTTGTTGCTTATGGCCGGATGATTTCTAGCCGACCGTATCGTCAGGCGTGGGCGAGGGGTCGGGAGCTGTC
>CABSNA010000274.1 GCA_902478865.1 uncultured Collinsella sp. | reverse complement strand
ATACGAGGTTCATGAGCGTCTCGTGGGCTCGGAGATGTGTATAAGAGACAGGACCTCTACGCCCGTCGTCCCCGTAAGCGCAAGGCCGTCGTCGACCAGCTCGCTCGCGAGCTCGAGGCCGAGGACGACGCCGCTGCCGCCGACGCCCCGAAGGGAGGCGATGAGTAATGCCTATCGGACCTGCGCGTATGCCGCTCTTCGATCACCTGGGAGAGCTCCGTCGCCGTCTAACCATCGTAGTCGTGTCGGTGTTTGCCGCCGCTATCGTGCTGTATTTCGCCACGCCCGTGGTGCTCGACATCCTGGAAGACCCCATCCGCTCCTTTGTACCGGACGGTAAGTTCTACATCACCACTACGCTCGGCGGCTTTGGCCTGCGCTTTTCGCTGGCCATCAAGATGGCCGTTGTCATGTGCACGCCCATGATCATCTGGCAGATTCTGGCATTTTTCCTGCCGGCGCTTCGCCCCAACGAGCGCAAGTGGGTCGTGCCCACGGTGCTCGCCTCGACGGTGCTGTTCTTCCTGGGCGCCATTTTCTGCTACTTCATCATCATTCCTGCGGGCTTTGAGTGGCTCATCGGCGAAACCTCGGCCGTCGCTACGGCGCTGCCCGATCTGGAGAACTACGTCAACATGGAGCTGCTCTTTATGATCGGCTTTGGCGTGGCGTTTGAGCTGCCGCTCATCATCTTCTACCTGTCCGTCTTCCACATCGTGTCCTACGCTGCTTTCCGCGGTGCCTGGCGTTACGTATACGTTGGCCTGCTTGTGGGCTCGGCTGTGATTACGCCTGACGGCTCGCCCGTTACGCTCGGCCTCATGTATGGCGCCCTGCTCTCGCTTTACGAGATTTCGCTTGCCATCGCCCGTGTGGTCATTACCGCGCGCGAGGGCAAGGAGGGCTTGTTCGTGAGTCGTCTGGACCTGTTCTCGGACGACGAGGACGACGAGGAGTAAATCGGTATGCACGAGGTTGGCATTGTCAACGGCATACTCGATACAGTGATTCGCGCGGCGCGTGGGGCGGGGGCCTCGCGCGCCGTTTTGGTAACGCTGCGTATCGGGGATATGACCGAGGTCGTGCGCGAGGCACTCGACTTTGCATGGGAGACATTTCGCGACGAGGACCCGCTCACGCGCGGCTGCGAGCTTGCCGTAGAGGAAGTCCATCCACAAAGCGAGTGTCTGGACTGCGGCGAGGTCTTTGAGCACGACCGCTTCCATTGCCGTTGTCCCCAGTGCGGTGGCGCCAATGTGCGCCTACTGCACGGCCGCGAGCTCGACATCGCCAGTATAGAAATCGAAACCCCCGACGATTAGCCCGCCAGCCACCTGGGGACGGGGTATAAATGTTGGAAATTAAGGAGTGCCGAATATGGCCGAGAAAACGATTGATATCGCGTCGCCGATTCTGTCGCGCAATGAGCGCCTGGCAGATCAGCTGCGACAGCGATTTAAAGAGACAAACACCTATGTGATCAATGTGTTGTCGAGCCCCGGCTCGGGCAAGACTACCACGATCCTGGGCACCAACGAGCGTCTACGTGACAAGGCCGGCCTGCGCTGTGCCGTCATCGAGGGCGATATCGCCTCGGATGTCGACGCCATCACCATGAAGGAAGCCGGCATGCCCGCCATCCAGATCAACACGGGCGGCCTGTGCCACCTCGAGGGCAACATGATCATGGAGGCCGTTGACGCGTTCGACCAGGCGGTGGGCCTTCAAAACATCGATGTCATCTTTATCGAAAACGTGGGTAACCTGGTCTGCCCAGTCGACTTTGACCTGGGCGAAAACCTGTCCATCATGATTCTCTCGGTGCCCGAGGGCGACGACAAGCCCATCAAGTACCCGGGCATCTTCCAGCACGCCGGCGCGCAGCTGCTCAACAAGGTCGATGTGGCCCCGGCTTTCGATTTTGACATGGATAGGTATACTAAGACACTCGATGACCTCAATCCGCAGGCGCCGCGGTTTTCCGTCAGCGCGCGTAAGGGCGAGGGCATGGATGCCTGGTGCGATTGGCTCATCGGGCAGATTGAGCAAGCAAGGGCGTAAGTCGGCCGCCATACGGGCGGGCGTAGCCGCAGAGATATGAGATAGGAGCCTCTTTTGAAGCTCATCATCGCCGAGAAAAACGACGCCGCGCGTCAGATTGCCGAGCGTCTGTCCACGGGCAAGCCCAAAAAGGACAAGGTGTACAACACCGCCATCTACCGTTTTGAGTGGAAGGGCGAGGAGTGCGTGACGATCGGCCTTGCCGGTCACATCCTTGCGCCCGATTTTTGCGACAGCGTGCTGTTCGATAAAAAGCTGGG
>CABSNA010000273.1 GCA_902478865.1 uncultured Collinsella sp. | reverse complement strand
GTGTATAAGAGACAGGAACGTATAGGGGCGCTCGCCGCCCTTTGCACCGGCAGCAATCGACAGGTCGGCAGTCTTCAAAAACTCGATCATCGGTGTCGGCAAGCCCCAGGCGTATACCGGGGCGACAAACCCCAGCCGACAGGGGCCTTCCATCACAGCAAGGTGAAGGATCTCGGCATCAAAGCGCTCAATCGACACAACCTTGTCGTCTGTCGCCGCTGCAATGCGACGCGCCACATGTTCGCTGTTCCCCGTCGCGCTAAAGTACAGGATCATCTCGTGCCCCTCTGGAGTTGACTCGCGATTAACCGTGCTACTTGCGCAGCGGCTTGGGCAGCGGAATGCCGGCGGCGATAACGGCGGCGATGATCATGCAGACGATACCCTTGAGTGGGAAGCACATGAGCAGCAGGCCCACGACCATGACCGGCTGACGCATGACCGCACCCATCGTCGATGCCGTGCAGACGGCGACACAAAAGACCGGATCGGCGCCGGTGAGGATGGCAAGGCCGTAGCCCAGGCTTACGCCCGAGAAGATAACGGGGAAGAAGTGGCCGCCGCGCCAGCCCAGGTTGATGAGGGCGGGCGTCAGCATGGCCTTAACAAGACCGGTCGCGATAAGCACGCCAGCGGGAATGGTCAGATAGGTTTCCATGAGCACGTCGGCCTGGGTCTCGCCGGCAAACATGGTGTAGGGCAGGACCGTGCCGCAGATGGCGAGCGCCAGACCGGCCAGCATGGCCTTGACGACAGGACGCTCCCCTATTGCATGGGCAAGCGCTTCGCTCGCGTGCTCAGAGACAAAGTACAGCCAGCCGCAGATTGTTCCGATCAGCGACAGAGGAATGAGCCAGGTAAGCTCCAGGTTGCCCACCTCGGCGGACTCGAACCTGGGCATGCCCATGCCGCCGCCCATGAGCTGGCCGAGCAGCAGGTAGGTGCCCAGGCCGCCGGCAATCGCAATGCCGTAGACCACCGTCTTCTGTGCCTTGGGCAGCTTGATGGTGATCTCGTCGGACGCGGAGTCCTCGTCGCCGTCGGCGCTACCGGCAAGCGGCGCCACAAAGCCAAAGACGGGCGCGGTAAAGAGCGCCGTCAGGGCAGCCTGGGTGCCCAGCAGCGTAAGCTCCCTAAACTCGGCACCAAAGCGACGCATGCGGTCGCCGACCCAGCTGCACAGACCAGCGATAACGCCGGTCAGGCCGGCCTCCGGTCCAATGCTTCCGCCAAACAGCAGCGGCAGCAATGCCGCGAGCGAAAGCTTGCCCAGGTTGTTGTACGGGTAGCGCCCGTCTTGCTTAACCTTAGCCATCACCTGGTTGAGGTCATCGGTCTTGGTGCCTGTCATCTTTTCGTACAGACCGATTAACAGGCCGCCCAGCAGGCAGACAAAAAACGGGTACGGCAAAAAGCCAAACGGGCCGCTGGCAAGCTCGGGCGAAGAGACGCCCAGCGCGTGCGGAATCTCGGTCCATAGATAGTCGATACCGTGCTCCATCGCAAAAAAGAACAGCCAGACCGCGGCACCTGCGAACGCACCGGTCACGGCAACGCTAACTAAAAACAGCGCGCGGTTTGTGGGTTTGGCAAGGTTGTCCATCGGGTCCTCCCGCGGTCAAAGTCGACATAGTTACGTTTTATTGTAGAGCGAGCGTTGCCCGAACGAGCCAACCGTCTGCGCCGCGAACGGCACCATTGGGAGCCATAGTGGGGCAAGCTCAAGACTTATCCGTTGATAATCGAGGCAATCTCGCGCAAATCGTCGGCAAAGTAGATACCTTGCTGGCGCTGCGGGCTCGATAGGCCCTTATCAATCATGTGCCCGAGCAGCGCCTTGAGGTCGTTGTAGTAACCGTCCAGGTTATACAGGATGCACGGAGCACTCAGGTGCCCCAACGACACCGCGGACATGACCTCGGCAATCTCCTCGAGCGTGCCCGTCCCACCGGGAAAGGCGATGAACGCATCGCCGAGCTCAATCATCTTGGCCTTGCGCTCCGCCATATCGCTCGTCACGATGAGGTCGTCGATACCGTCATGTTGAAACTCGGCCTCGATAAAAAAGCTCGGCTCAACACCCGTCACGCGTCCACCCGCCTCGAGTACGCTATCGGCAAGCGCACCCATCAGGCCCGACTTGGAGCCGCCGTATACCAGCGCGTGGCCGTTGGAGCCAATCCACGTGCCGAGCTCTCGCACTGCAGGCAGAAACGCCGGGTCATTGCCAGCGTTGGCACCCAGGTACACGGTGATGTTCATATTTGCCCCCTGTTGTGGCGCACGACGTTCGTCTTAGCGCTGGCGTCGACGATACTCGCG
>CABSNA010000272.1 GCA_902478865.1 uncultured Collinsella sp. | reverse complement strand
AAGACGACGTTGGAGGACACGGCAAAGGCCTGCTGCAGGCTGATGGTGCCGTAGCTCTCGTTGGCATAGTTGGTGACCGGTGCGTTGCCGATGTCCATGGAGCCGGGCGCCTGGTAGGTGCTGGTAAGGCTGGCGGTACCGGTCTCGAGTGCCGCGGAAAGCGTAACGACCTTAAACGTTGAGCCCGGCGTGTACAGCGCGTCCATGGCGCGATTGTACATGGAGCCGTCCTCGCCGCCGCCCGTCTGCAGCAGGGCATCGATGTTGGTGTTGTCGTAGGTGGGCGAGCTGGCACATGCGAGCACCGCGCCGGTACGCGGATCCATAACCACCACGGCGCCCTTAAAGCCCTTGAGTGCCTGCTCGGCCGCCGTCTGGATACGCGAGTCGATGGTGAGCTTGGCGGTGTTGCCCGGCTGGGTCTGGCCCGCGAGCGACGCGATGGCGTTGTTCCAGCTGGAGTAATCCTTAGAGCCGGTGAGCGTGTCGTTCATGACGCTCTCGATGGCGGTGGTGCCATACTGCTGGCTCACGTAGCCAACCACGTGCGCTGCCAGGTTACCGTTGGGGTAGGAGCGTACGTAGGTGCCGTCCTCCTGCTGCAGCGACTCGGCCAGCGTCACGCCGTCGGACGTGATGATGGAGCCGCGCTGGATGTACTTGGAGCGGGCGATGGTGTGGTTGTTGGTCGGCATGTCCTGAAAGTCCTTGGCCTTAATGACCTGGACATAGGTGAGGTTGCCGATAAGGATGGCAAACAGCGCCGTAAAGGCGAGCACCGCGCGGGTTAGACGGTTGGCGAGCGCAACGCGGCCGAGCACACCGGATTCAGGCGTGTCGAGCAGGCGACGGCGCATGCGCGAGCCGACGGAATGGCTGCCGCTGCCGTAGGAAGACGAGGTGGCAAAGCGCGAGCCCGTCGGGGCGGCGGCAGATGCGACCTGATCATCGGTGATGGCGGCCATGGTGCCGGTGCCGGTAAGCTCGGCCTCGCGTCCGGTCGCCTCGTCACCGGCGCGCAGCAGGAGCGCGACGATGATAAAGCTCGCCAGCAGCGAGGAGCCGCCCTGGCTCATAAAGGGCAGGGTGACGCCGGTCAGCGGAATCAGGCGGGTTACGCCGCCAACGATCAAGAAGGCCTGGAAGCTGATGGCGGCCGTAAGGCCCGTGGCGCTAAAGGCAGCGAGGTCAGATTTAGCGCGGGCAGCCGTGGTGAGGCCACGCACGGCAAAGAGCATAAACAGGATGAGCACGGCGCCGCCGCCCAAAAGACCCATCTCCTCGCCGATGGCCGAGAAGATAAAATCGGACTCGACGACAGGGATGTTGTTGGCCATGCCGTTGCCGATGCCAACACCGACCAGACCGCCATCGGCAAGCGAGAAGAGCGACTGGACGATCTGGTAGCCCTGGCCCTGGGCGTCCTTAAACGGATCGACCCAAACCTGGAAACGCACCTGAACGTGCGATAGGAACTTGTAGGCGCCCACGGCTCCGACAGCTAAGAGCGCAAGGCCGATAACGACATACGAAAAGCGCCCCGTGGCAACGTAGAGCATCAGCAAGAAGATGGTGTAGAACAGCACGGCCGAACCCAGGTCGCGTTCGAAGACGACGACGAGCAGGCACACACCCCACACGGCAAACAGCGGCAGCAGCAGTCGCAGGCGAGGGATCTTAAAGCCCAGGATCTTGCGGTTGGAGATGGAGAGCAGCTCGCGGTTCTCGGCCAGGTACCCGGCCAGGAACAGCACGATAAAGACCTTGGCGAACTCGCCGGGCTGGATGGTAAAGCCCGCGATGCGAATCCACAGCTTGGAGCCCGAGATCGTGGTGCCGATAAAGATAGGCAGCATCAGCAGAATGATACCGATGATGCCAAAGGTGTACTTGTAGCGCATGACCACGTCGAGGTTCTTAACCAACGCGAGCGTCCCCACCATCAGGGCCACCGAGACAAACAGGATGATGAGCTGTGAGATGGCGAGAGCGGGGGCGAGACGCGTCACGAACGTGATGCCGATGCCCGAAAGTATAAATACGATGGGTAGGATGGCGGGGTCGGCGCCGGGCGCCAAGATGCGCACGGCGATATGTGCCGCGGCGAAGGCGGCAAAGAGGCCGATCGGTACGGCGAGCGTCTCAAAGGAGATGGCAGCGCCCGCGGTGAGGACGTACATCGCATACAGCAGGATGACGGGGAACGCCGAGGCGATGAGCAAGAGCAGCTCGGTGTTGCGGCGACTCATAAGCGGCACTCCCTTTCTAATTCTTATCGGAGGCTTCGGCCTCGGCGGACTGTTCGGCGGTTTTCTCGGAATCTGA
>CABSNA010000271.1 GCA_902478865.1 uncultured Collinsella sp. | reverse complement strand
TCGTTGAGCAGCTTGATGACCTGCTTCTGGACGGTAACGTCCAGAGCGGTCGTGGGCTCGTCGCAGATGACCAGCTTGGGGTCGCGGGTAAGGGCCATAGCGATCAGAACACGCTGACGCTGGCCACCGGAAAGCTCATGCGGGTAGCTCTCGAGCGTACGCTTGGGGTCGAGGCCCACGAGCTCCAGGAGTTCCTCGGCGCTGCGGGTGCCGCCACGCTTGGTGAGCTGCTTCATCTGAGCAGAGATGAGCATGGAGGGGTTGAGCGAGGACAGGGCGTCCTGATAGACCATAGCGATATCGGTACCGCGCAGGCCGAACCACTCCTTCTTGCTCATCTTGAGCAGGTCACGGCCCTCCCAGAGGACCTCGCCGGAAAGATGCTCGTCATCGTCGGTCAGGCCCATGATGGCCAGCGTGGTGATGGACTTACCGCAACCGGACTCGCCCACCAGGCCCATGGTCTGACCAGGACGGACGTCAAAGTTGACATGGTCGACGACGTTGATATCACCGTGATGCTCAAACTGAATGCAGAAGTCACGGACCGAGAGAATCGGCTCAACGGACTCGTCGGGCACGTGGCGATCGTCACGCTTGAGCTCGACATCGCGCAGGGCGCCAAGGCGAGCGGAGAGGGACTGGGCCTGCTCCTTGTAGGCGCGAACGGGGTCGGAGACCAGCAGATCGGCCTCGCGACGCTTAGAGGAATCGGTCGGATCCAGGGCGGCGGAGGGAGCGGCGGCCATGGCGTCGGTAATGCCCTCGGAGAGGATGTTGAGCGCCAGGCAGGTGATCATGATGGCCAGGCCCGGGAACAGTGCCTGCCACCAACGGCCGGCGAGCACGCCGCCGCGGGCATCGGCGAGGATGTTGCCCCAGGTAGCGGTGGGCTCCTGGATACCAGCGCCGATGAAGGTCAGCGAGGCCTCGAAGATGATGGCGTCGGCGACCAGGGTAACGGTGAAGACCATGATCGGGGCGATGCAGTTACGCAGAACATGCTTGATCAAAATCCACGGAGCCTTGGC
Organism: uncultured Collinsella sp.; assembly: GCA_902478865.1. Classification (GTDB taxonomy): domain Bacteria; phylum Actinomycetota; class Coriobacteriia; order Coriobacteriales; family Coriobacteriaceae; genus Collinsella. The sequence continues at coordinate 1,302 of CABSNA010000271.1, read as the reverse complement.
GCCGGAAACGATGACCGCGCGGACATAGTCCTCGCCGTACTCGGACACGATGTTGGCGCGCACGATACGGGCAATCTGCGGAGTGTACATAAAGCCGATGGCGAAGATGATCGACGGCACGGAGTTGCCCAGGATGGAGACGAAAACGGCCGCGAGGGCGATGCCCGGGATGGACATGATGATGTCCAAGATACGCATGATCGTCTCGGAGACGGCCTTGCGCGAAACCGCTGCAAGGGCGCCCACGACCGAGCCGCAGACCAGAGCCATGGCAGTGGCGCCAAAGCCGATAATCAGCGAGTAACGACCACCGTAGAGCATACGCGATAGAATGTCGCGACCCTTATCGTCGGTACCGAAGATAAATCCGTTGCCGGGAGCCTGGCGAGCCGTAAAGATCTCGACCGGGCTATAGGGGGCAAGAAGGGGCGCCAGAATCGCAGTCAGGGCGACCAGCACCAGCACGACGGCGGCAATCTTAGAAGACAGCGTCATCTTCTTCCAGCCACCGAGCTTGAGCCCCTTGGAGGCAGCCTTCTCGAGCTGCTCGGTTTGCTTCTCTCGAATCTTTACCATAATCTACACCGTCCTGATGCGCGGGTTGATGAGCAGGTAGAGCATGTCAACCACGATGTTGATGATGATGAAGGCAAGAGCAACGACGATAACGACGCCCTGAACCAGGTTCGCCTCGTTGCCCTGAACGCCCTGCAGAATCGCGGTGCCCATGCCGGGGAGGTTGAAGATAACCTCGATGACGACGGCGCCGCCCATGAGGTAACCGATCTTAAGACCGAGGGTGGTGACCGGGGTGATCAGCGCATTGCGAAGAACGTTGATACCGACGACGACCTTCTCGGGAACGCCGGCACCGCGAGCCATACGGACATAGTCCTTGTCGAGCTCCTCGACCATGGCGGTACGCACGATACGAGTCATCTGGCCCGTCAGCGGAAATGCCAAGGCGATGGCGGGCATAATCATGCGGCCCAGATAACCAGCCGGATTCGTGGTGAAGTGAGGCAGAGCACCCGATGCCGGGAGCACCTTAAGGTAGGAAGAGAACAGCAGGATCAACAGAACGGCAAGCCAGAACGACGGGGTTGCCAAGCCGGCGATGGAAAAGACGCGGATCACTTGGTCCGGCCATTTGTCGCGATACAGTGCCGCGATGACGCCGAGCAAAAACGAAACGACCGCACCGATGGCAAGGCCGATGAAGGTCAGCTGCATCGTGACAGGCAGGGCCGTGGAGATGCGCTTGGCAACGGAGTTGCGAGCAGCACCATAGGTGCCCATGTC
>CABSNA010000270.1 GCA_902478865.1 uncultured Collinsella sp. | reverse complement strand
CGTTGTAGTTCTCGATCATGACGACCTGCAGGTAGGGAGCCACGTCGGGGTCGTTTGCAATCCACTGCGACAGCGTCAAGATCAGATGGATGATGTCCTGCGCGATAGTGTAGGCAGGCGCCGCCTTGCCGCCAAAGATGATGGTGACGGGGTGCTTAGGTCTGTTGCCGTTCTTGATATCGAGGTACTTCCAGATGATGTAGAGCGCGAGCATCTGCTGACGCTTGTACTCGTGGATGCGCTTGACCTGGACGTCGATGATGGCGTTGGAGGGAATGGTCACGCCCTGCTCGAGCGCCATGAACTGGCGCATGATGACCTTGGCCTCGACCTTGGTGGCGGCCAGGCGCTCAAGAACGTCCTTGTCGTCGGCGAGCTTGGCGAGTTTGCTCAGATCGCCGGTGCTGCGCCAGTCGGTGCCGATCACATCGTCGAGCAGGCTGGCGAGCGCGGGGTTGGCCCCATGGATCCAGCGGCGGAAGGTGATGCCGTTGGTCTTGTTGGAGAACTTCTCGGGATAGATCTCGTAGAACGGATGAAGCTCGGTGTCCTCCAGGATCTTGGTGTGGAGGGCGGCTACGCCGTTGATGGAGAAGCCAAAGTGGATGTCCATGTGGGCCATGTGGACGGTGTCCTGCTCGTCGATGATGGCGACGCGCGGGTCATCGTGCTCGGCTTTCGCAATCTCATCGAGCTTGACGATAATGTCGGCGATGGCAGGGGAGACCTTCTGCAGGCTGGCGAGCGGCCACTTCTCGAGCGCCTCGGCAAGAATCGTGTGGTTAGTGTAGGCGACCATGGAGCGTACGATGGTCACGGCCTCGTCAAACTCGATGTCATGCTCGGTGGTGAGCAAGCGAATGAGCTCGGGGATGACCATGGTGGGGTGCGTGTCGTTAATTTGGACCACGGCGTAGTCGGCCAGATCGTGCAGGTTGCTGCCGCGCTCGACGGCCTCGTCGATCAGGAGCTGGGCGGCGTTGCTCACCATGAAGTACTCCTGATAGATGCGAAGTAGGCGGCCCTGCTCGTCGGAATCGTCGGGGTAGAGGAACAAGGTGAGGTTCTTGGCGATCTCGGTCTTGTCGAAGTCGATGGAACTGCCGGGGACCAGGCTGTCGTCGACGCTCGCCAGGTCGAACAGGCGCAGGCGGTTCTTGGTGGGCTGGCCGTAACCGGGCACATCGATGTTGACGAGCTTGGAGGTAACGGCAAAATCGCCGAACTCGACGGTGTAGGAGCGGTCATCGTCGACTAGGATGTCCTGCTCACCGAGCCACTCGTCGGGGACGGCCTTCTGCTGGTTGTCGACAAAGCGCTGACGGAACAGACCGTAGTGATAGTTGAGGCCCACGCCATCGCCGGTCAAGCCCAGCGTGGCGATGGAATCCAGGAAGCATGCGGCCAAGCGGCCCAGGCCGCCGTTGCCGAGTGACGGCTCGACCTCGAATTCCTCGATCTTGTTGAGGTCGTGGCCTGCGGCGGTGAGCTGGTCCTTAACCTCGTCGTAGATGCCGAGGTCGATCATATTGTTGATGAGCAGCTTGCCGATCAAAAATTCGGCGGAAATGTAATAGAGCTTTTTCTTGCCGTTGTTGAGCGGGCGGGCGGCGGAGCGCTCCTGCACGAGTTTGACCAGCAGCTTGTAAATGCGACGGTCGTCGAGCTGCTCGAGCGAGGTGCCAAAAGACTGCTCGGCGAGTTCCATGAGGTTAATTCGGGGCATGTTTTCTCCTGTGATGGGTTGTTTCATGTCTGCAATTCATAAGAAGCCCGCGCGAGGGGATTGGGGTGGCCTCGCGCGGGAAAAGCAAGCGCGTCCGCACGGTGGGGAGGGGTCGGGCGCGGTGGCTCCTATTGAGGAAGCTCGATTTCGGCTTCCGACGGGATGCGGAAGTAGGTCTCGGTCCAGTCGGTGAGTTTGTGCTCGAGCTCGCGGGTGATGGCGCCGTCGAGCATGCGCCAGGTCCAGTTGCCGCCCAGCGTGGCAGGGGTGTTGATGCGCGCCTCGTTGCCCAAGTTGAGCAGGTCCTGCATGGTGTAGATGCACGTGTCGCTCACGCTGGCGGCGATGGTGCGGTTGAGTGCATCTGCCATGGGTTCGCCGGCTTGCTGATGGGTGTACAGGGCTGCCTGCTCGCGTTGACGCGGGGTGGCCGTTCCCTCAAACCAACCGCGCGCCGTCTCGTTGTCGTGGGTGCCCACATAGGCGACGGTGTTGGCGATGTAGTTATGCGGCAGGTAGTACGAGTTGGTGCCCTCAAAGGCAAACTGCAGGATCTTCATGCCGGGGAAGCCCGAGTTGTCGCGCATGTCGATGACGCCGGAGGTGAGGAAGCCCAGGTC
>CABSNA010000269.1 GCA_902478865.1 uncultured Collinsella sp. | reverse complement strand
TCCCGCAGCCGCAACGCGGCGAGGACGTGCCCGTGGAAACCCCGCAGGCCCCGCGGCCGGTGGGAGCAACGCTACTTCACGACCAAAATGTCGCAGTCCGTATTGCGCAGCAGGAACGTCGAAATCGAACCCAGGAGCGCGTACTTGATCGAGGACAGGCCGCGGGCGCCGCAGAGCACCAGGTCGGGCTTGACCACGTCGAGCATCTCGTCTTTGAGCGTCTCGCGAATGCGGCCGGCGCGAATCATGACCTCGACCTCGGGAATGTCGGGATTGGCCTTGGCCTCTTCGAGCTGCTTGGCGATGGAGTTCTTAAATGCCTCCTCTAGGCCGTTGACCAGATCGACCGGATAGGAACCGGCGCTCTCGAGTGCCGTGGAATCGATAACGTGGCCGATAATCAGCTTGGCGCCGTTGTTCGCGGCGACCTTGATGGCGCGTGCGAGCACAAAATCCTGCTGCTCAGTACCGTCGAGTGAAGCAAATACCTTGGTGTAGCCCTCGTTCATGGTTTCCTCCTTGGTCTATCGCACGGGCGTGGGGCTCGTGCATCGGGCGGGCGCGGATGCGTGGCCGCCGGACACTTTATCTTGTTGCAGTTATACCCAAGGATTTGGGTTTGACCGCTCGCAATTCTGTGAACGGGCGAGTTTTTTGGTAAGGGTAGGCGCAGACGCGCCGCCAACGGTTGATAATGGGACATCGCCCGCACCGTCCGCAGAACAATATCGGCGGGTGTCTAACGAGGGGGTCCCTTTGGATATCATCGAGCTTCTAAAATCTGCCTTCATGGGCCTGGTCGAGGGCATCACCGAATGGCTGCCTGTTTCGTCGACCGGTCACATGATCTTGGTGGACGAGTTCGTCAAGATGAACGTGAGCGAGACGTTCTGGAATATGTTCCTGGTCGTGATTCAGCTTGGCGCCATTTTGGCTGTCTGCGTCCTGTTCTTCTACGACCTCAACCCGTTTTCTCCCAGCAAGGGCAAGGAGGGTCGTCGCGACACCTGGGTACTGTGGGGCAAGATTGTGCTCGGCTGTATTCCCGCTGCGGCGATCGGTCTGCCGCTTAACGACTGGATGGAGGAGCATTTCTATAATGCTCCCGTCGTGGCGCTGGCGCTCATTGTGTACGGCGTGCTGTTTATTGTGATCGAGAACTGGCGCGCGAACAAGCGCGACCAGGCTGCTCTTGCCGGTTCGTTTGGTTCGCGTGCCGTGGTGGCGGGCGGACGCCCCGCTGGTGCGCATTTTGCCACTCCCGCTGCGGCTGCCGCTTCAGACGATGACGATAACCTGGACTTTGGCTCCATCACTACGCTCGAGGATCTGAGCTGGAAGACCGCGCTGGGTATCGGTTGCTTCCAAGTGCTTTCGCTGATTCCGGGCACATCGCGCTCCGGCTCCACGATCATCGGCGGCCTGCTGCTGGGCTGCACGCGCTCGGTGGCGTCTAAGTTCACGTTCTTCCTGGCCATTCCCGTCATGTTTGGTGCGAGTGCGCTCAAGCTGGTCAAGTACTTTATTAAGGGCGGCACGTTCGGCACCAACGAAATCGCCATCCTGGGCGTGGGCTGCGTCGTCGCCTTTGTGGTGTCGCTCATTGCCATCAAGTGGCTTATGGGCTTCGTGCGGCGTCACGACTTTAAGTGCTTCGGCGTCTACCGCATCATCCTGGGCATCGTGGTTCTCGCGTACTTCTTTGTCCTGGAGCCGATGCTCGGCCTCTAACTTAGTTGACGCTGCGCGGCGGCCGGGGCGACAACTTGTCATTCAAAGGGGGTGGCATGACCAAAAGGTCTATGCCGCCCTCTTTTCATGCCAATTTGTTCGCCCTGGCCGCCGCTCGCTACCGTGGCCATGACATCGGCGGTTCCGTGATTGTCAATAGATTGGTGCAAAGCAACCTGACCCCATTGCGCCAAATCCGCTGGGGCGGGTCTGACGGTGGCGCACGGAGTCGTGGTGTGATTTGCGTCGGTGTCCGCGCGGCTCGGTATACTGGTACGGCTCAAACTATGGCGCTGCCCGCAGGCGCGCCGTCCGTCAGATGAGGAGTCGCCCATGACCCAGCCCCTGCCCTGGGAAAAGAACGCCGCGGTACCCGTGCCGCCCGCGCCGGAACCCGTGCCGCTCGATGCATACACCGCCCCTGCAGCGCCGGAGCCCGAGCTCGTCCCGCTCGACATCTACGACGCTCCCGCGCCGGCGCCCAAGCCCGCCAAGCCGCTCGTCGACATTGACAGCCTTAATCCCGCCCAGCGCGAGGCGGTCCTGTCCACCGAGGGTCCGTTGCTGGTGCTCGCCGGCGCCGGCTCGGGCAAGACCCGCGTCTTGACCTTCCGCATCGCACATATGC
>CABSNA010000268.1 GCA_902478865.1 uncultured Collinsella sp. | reverse complement strand
TGAGGGCGATATTGCCCGCCTGGCACAGGTTGACGACAGCGGGGACGGGAATGGGCATAAGGCCGTGGGCACAGTGGATGGTTCCGTGGCCCTCGGAGAGCGACTCGACAACGATGTCCTCAATACCCAGGTCATCGAGGCAAATGGCGACAGAGCAGACGTCGACGATGGAGTCGACGGCGCCCACCTCGTGAAACAGGACGGTGTCGGGCGTTTTGCCGTGAGCCTTTGCCTCGGCATCAGCGAGTGCGGAAAAAATGGTGAGGGCACGACGCTTGGCACCATCGCTTAGCTGCGAGCCATCGATGATGGCGGTGACGTCCGCCAAAGAACGGTGGTGATGGTGGTGGGCGTGATGGTGACCCTCGTGGTCATGGTCATGCGCGTGCTCACCATGGTCATGATGGTGGTGCTCATGCGTGTGCTCGGCAGCTGCTTCGTTGCCGTAGAGCCAGGCCATATCGTGATCGTGGTTCTCGAGCTCCTCTGCAAGCTGGACGTCGAAATCGCAGGCGTCGATGCCATGCTTGTTTACGCGCGTCACGGCGATCGAAAAGCCGTCGATCGGCAGCGTGGCGAGCTGTTCGCGCAGGTGTTCCTCGCTGGCGCCCAGGTCGAGCAGGGCCGCGACGGTCATGTCGCCGCTGATGCCCGAGGTGCCGTCGATGATAAGCGTATGCTGATGGTTGGACATGGAATGCTCCTTAACGGGCGCGGGATGTGCCGGCGCTCAGATGATTGATAAGACTTGCCTGGTAGGCGGCACCAAAGCCGTTGTCGATATTGACGACCGAAACGCCGCTGGCGCAGGAGTTGAGCATGGCGAGCAGTGCAGCTACGCCACCAAAACTTGCGCCGTAGCCAACGCTGGTGGGAACGGCGATGACCGGACAGCTCACCAGACCGCCGATAACGCTCGCCAGCGCGCCCTCCATGCCGGCGATGGCGATGACCACCTGCGCCTGGGCAAGTTCCTCGGCATGCGCGAGCAGGCGGTGCAGGCCGGCGACGCCTACGTCGTAGAGGCGGTCGACCTCGTTGCCATAGAACTCGGCCGTCAACGCGGCTTCTTCGGCGACGGGTAAGTCGCTCGTGCCGGCGCAGGCGACGACGATGCGTCCGTTGCCGGTAGGGGAGGGCTTGCCGCCCACGAGGGCGAGCTGTGCGTCCGGGACATACCCCAGGTCGATGCCGTTGCCAAGAAGCTCAGCGGTGCGCGCGGCTTTTTCGGCATCCAGGCGCGTGACCAGGATGCGCTCCTGGCCGGCATCGTGCAGTGCTTCGATAATGGCGGCAATCTGATCGGCGGTTTTACCGGCCCCGTAGACAACCTCGCCGGCTCCCTGGCGCACCCCGCGCGAAAGATCGAGCTGCGCAAAGCCCAAATCGGCGGTCGGAGCCGTCTGGATGCGCGTGAGGGCGTCGGCAGGGGTGACTGCTCCGCCGGCAACATCGCTCAGCAATTGCTCAAGATCTCGCTTATCCATATATGTTCCCTTCGACGGCGCAAAGTCTAGCACTCAAAGGGTATATTTCCGAACACTAAGACAAAATTGTTCGGAAACTATAGGACAGACTGATTCAACTGTTAGACGGATCGACTAGTCGCGCAGGATGATGTCCATGGCGAGCATCAGGTTGCGCTCGTCGATGGTAAACGGGGCGGCCTCGCGCGTCTTGGGCTTGGCACAAAACGCGATGCCCGTGCCTGCGGCCTGGATCATGGGGATGTCGTTGGCGCCGTCGCCGATCGCGACCGTATGGGCCATATCGACGCCGCACTCAACTGCCCAGTCCAGCAGCTGGATGAGCTTGGACTCCTTGGTCACAATGTCGGCAGCCAACTTACCGGTGAGCTTGCCGTCCACGACCTCCAGACGATTGGCCAGGCAGAAGTCGATACCCGCGGCAGCCACGATTTTGTCAGCGACCTCGTGGAAACCGCCGCTCACCACGCCGACCTTCCAGCCCTTGCTGTGTGCCGAGCGCACAAGCTCCAGCGCGCCGGGGGTAAACGTCACGCGCTCAAAGGTGCGCTCGAACACGCTCTTGTCCAGGCCGGCAAGCAGCCCCACGCGCTCCTCGAGCGCCTGCTTAAAGTCAAGCTCGCCGCGCATGGCGCGTTCGGTGATCTGTGCAACTTGCTCACCCACGCCGGCCTCCTCGCCCAACAGGTCGATGACTTCCTGGTTGATGAGCGTGGAGTCGATATCCATAACGATGAGGCGTGCGGTCATGACGGGCCTTTCCGAGTGCAGTTGTATTGGGGCACATTGTCGCACGTGACGAGCGCGGGCGGGTGCCGCGGCGCGTCAATTGTTTCGTCTCCGTCAAGTCTTTGGGCAGGAGCTACTTTTCCGCGGCACA
>CABSNA010000267.1 GCA_902478865.1 uncultured Collinsella sp. | reverse complement strand
TCGGGCTACCGTCCATTTCCGTGGAGGCACGGTTCGGCGGCCCTAACAAGAGAGGGGTTCTATGTATAAGATCCTGGAGAAGACGCAGTTCTCGGAGAAGGTGTTCAAGTTCCGCATCGAGGCGCCCGCAATCGCCAAGCATGCGCACGCTGGACAGTTCCTCATGGTTCGCGCCAACGAGACGGGCGAGCGCGTCCCGTTTACCCTAGCTGGTTGGAACGGTGACGAGGGCTGGGTCGAGTTCATCTTCATGGTGATCGGCAAGACCACCGAGATGCTTTCCACCTATGAGGCCGGCGAGTCACTGCGCGACGTCGTGGGCCCGCTGGGCGTTCCCACCGAGATGGCCGAGGGCCCCTGCGCCGTCATTGGCGGCGGCGTCGGCCTGGCAATTGCCTTCCCGGTCGCCAAGCACCTGGTCGAGACCGGCCACGAGGTCCACGCCATCATGGGCGCCCGCACCAAGGACCTCCTGCTCATGGAGGACCAGTTCCGCGAGCTCCTCGACGAGGACCACATCCACATCACTACCGATGACGGCTCCTACGGCGAGCAGGGCGTTGTCACCGCTCCGCTGGAGCGCCTGCTGCAGGACAAGGCCGTGAGCCAGGTCTTCTGCGTCGGCCCCGTTCCGATGATGAAGTTCTCGACCCTCACCGCCCAGAAGTACGACACCCCCATCACCGCGTCGCTCAACCCCATCATGGTTGACGGCACCGGCATGTGCGGCTGCTGCCGCGTCGAGGTGGGCGGCGTGACCAAGTTCGCTTGCGTCGACGGCCCCGACTTCGATGCTACCCTGGTCGACTGGGATGACCTTCGTGCCCGCCAGGCCGCTTACCGTTCCGAAGAGGGCGAGTCCCTCAAGGCCTATGAGGAAAAGAGCTGCGCATGCCACTAGTTAACGGTCGTTTCGTTGCCGATATGAAGTCGCCCCGCACCCCCGATAACGAGGAGCCGGCTGCCGAGCGCGCCTGCGACTTCCGCCCCGTCGACAAGGGCTTCACCGAGGAGATGGCGCTGGCCGAGGCCGAGCGCTGCCTCAACTGCAAGAAGCCGTTCTGTGTTGAGGGCTGCCCCGTCAACATCAACATCCCCCGCTTTATCGAGCAGATCCGCGCGAAGGACTTCGGCGGCGCTCTCGATACCATCCGCGAGGACTCCATGCTTCCCGCCATCTGCGGCCGTGTCTGCCCGCAGGAGAACCAGTGCGAGGGCAAGTGCATCCGTGGTAAAAAGTCCGAGCCCGTGGCCATCGGCCAGCTCGAGCGCTTCCTGGGTGATCGCCCCGAGCTCGCCTCCACGCCCAAGATGGCCCCCAAGAACGGCAAGAAGGTCGCCGTCGTCGGCTCCGGCCCGTCCGGCATCACCTGCGCCGGCGAGCTCGCCCGTAACGGTTTTGACGTTACCGTCTTTGAGGCCTTCTTCACCGGCGGCGGCGTGCTGGTCTACGGCATCCCCGAGTTCCGTCTGCCCAAGGCGGTCGTCAAGCGCGAGATTGACGGCCTGGAGGACATGGGCGTCAAGTTTGAGTACAACTCCGTCGTGGGCAACATGGCCACGGCCGAGGAGCTGTTCGAGCAGGGCTTCGACGCCATCTACGTGGCGACCGGCGCTGGCCTGCCCAAGTTCCTCAACGTCCCCGGCGAGAACCTGCCCAACGTCTTCTTCGCGAACGAGTACCTCACCCGCGTGAACCTGATGAAGGCCAACAAGTTCCCCGAGTACGACACCCCCACCAAGCACGGCAAGAACGTCGTTGTCTTTGGTGGCGGCAACGTGGCTATGGACGCCGTCCGTACCGCCAAGCGCCTGGGCGCTGAACACGCCATCATCGCCTACCGTCGTACCGAGGACGAGATGCCCTGCCGTCGTGCCGAGCTGCACCACGCCAAGGCCGAGGGCGTCGAGGTTCTGCCGCTCGTCTCCCCGCTCGAGTTTGTCGCTGGCGAGGACGGCTCCGTGTGCGCCGTCAAGGTCCAGAAGATGGAGCTCGGCGAGCCCGACGAGTCCGGCCGTCGTCGCCCGGTGCCCATCGAGGGCGCCATCGAGGAGATCCCCTGCGACGTCGCGATCTCGGCCATCGGTACCAACGCCAACCCCTTCGCAAAGAAGATCGGCGGCAAGATGGAGCTCAACAAGTGGGGCTACATCGTTGCCGACGAGGAGACCGGCCAGACCACCGATCCCCGCATCTGGGCCGGCGGCGACATCGTCACCGGTGCCGCTACGGTCATTCTGGCGATGGGCGCCGGCAAGAAGGCTGCTGCCTCCATCACCAAGAGCCTGCTGGGCGAGTAATCACCCTCAGCGTTAGCCATCAAACGGCAAAGTCCCCGTCGAGCACACGCCCGGCGGGGACTTTTTCTATGC
>CABSNA010000266.1 GCA_902478865.1 uncultured Collinsella sp. | reverse complement strand
ACGTCGCCTTGTCCGAAATATAGTTGATATAGCTGGCATCGCCGCGCGGATCGACATCGGCGCATTTAAAGCCCTCAGTCACCCGCACGCCGTTCGCCAAAAGCCCGCGCAGACAGCCATCGATCTGCGTGCACATGGGCGTATCGCCCGCGTAGCCAATCACGTCTCCGGCACTCACGATGTCGCCGATTGCGCGGTCGGACCGAAACACGCCGGCGGCGGGGCTGTGGATAACACGTTCCTTGCCATAGCCGGCGATAATGCCCGGCACGCCCGTGTTGGGCTGGGGCGAACCTTGGGTAATGACACGGCCGAGAAAATGCCCGCGCATGGTTTCGACCACGGCATCGCAATCGACCGGCGCGGTAAAGCCCGGCCCTACCGCGATGACGGCAGGAGCCATGTCGCGCGTGGTGCCCAAGTTGCGCTTAGCCAAAATCGCGTCGACCACAGCCGCGGGTTTCAACTCGCCGAGCATCTTGGCCTGGGGGTCCACCACAACGGCGACGTCTCCCGCTTGGGTAATCTCGAGCGCCTCAGCCGGCGTCCGTGCCAAGCGAGCGTGAATGCCTTCGACCTCGACCTCGCCCAGGCGAATGGCCTCGCAAAAACTGATTGTGCGGCGGATGCACGTGGGAACCGCGATATCGGCCATAACGACCGACACGCCAGCGCGTACCAAACGGGCGGCGACGCCCGTGGCGATATCGCCGGCGCCGCGAACATAAACGAGCATTCCCGGGGCACCTCCCTGTGCTACGGTTTGAGCAGAGCAAAAGCGGTTCGACCGCTACTCTGATGATTATTTATTATCACAGTATTATACGGCGGTGAACAGATGGAAACGGTCAGCGGAAACCTTGCCTCCGCGCTCAAGATTGAGCCGGGCATTACCGCAATTATCGGCAGCGGCGGCAAGTCGACGCTGCTGAAGACGCTGGGTCTCGAGCTCATGCGCGCTGGCGGCCGCGTGCTCCTCTGCACCACCACGCACATGTTTCCCGTCGCCGGCGTGCCATGGGACGGGTCGAGCCGTCACCTGGACGCCGCGCCTTGGAAGCCGGGGGCCGCACATGTCCCCGGTTGCACTTGCGAGGCCTGCGCGGGCCTTGCGCGCGGAAGCATCTGCCAGGCAGGCGTCTTGAACCCCCAGACGGGCAAGCTCTCCGCCCCCGCCGAGCCGCTCGGCGAGCTGGCACAGTGCTTTGACTATATGTTGGCCGAGGCAGATGGCAGCAAGCGACTCCCGCTCAAGGCGCATGCCGCTTGGGAGCCGGTGATTCCCTCTGGCACGGTCAACATCGTCTGGATCGTCGGCGCCTCGGGGCTCGGCAAGCCCATTAACGAAGCCGTCCACCGCCCCGAGCTCTTTTGCGGGCATTGCGGCTGCGAGCTCACCGACATCGCCACGCCCGAGCGCGTCGCCCAGGTACTCAATGCCGAGATGCAGGCACTGGGACTCTGCACTGCACGCGTCGTGCTCAACCAAGTCGACACGCTTGCCGATCCAACGATGGCAGATTGCTTCGAGGCAGCCCTCGTCCGCCCCATCGTCGCCACCAGCCTCCAACGGTAGCTAATTTGGGACGGGGCTCTTTTAGCTACCCCAAGCGCAGCCGAAGGATGATTTTTCTGGGACGGGGGTAGCTAAAAGAGCCCCGTCCCAAATTAGCTACCCCGGCGCCCTTCCTGTTAGCGGGGGACGTAGCGGCCGGGTTGGGCTCCGGTGGGCTCGCCGTCGCGCGCAGCCAGCACGCCGTTCACAAACACAGCCTTGGCGCGGCCGTGCGCCTCAAAGCCCTCGAGCGGCGTGTAGTCCACAGCCTGATGCTGCGTCGCCGCGCGAATGGTCCAGCGCGCCTTGGGATCCCACACGCACACGTCGGCATCGGCGCCCTCGGCAAGACAGCCCTTGTGCGGATACATGCCAAAGACGCGCGCCGGGTTCTCGCTCATCAGGCGGCACAGATCCTCGGGGCCCAGCTGTCCCTCAAAGCTCGTAGCGATCGCGACGGGACGATGCTCCACGCCGGGTCCGCCGTTGGGAATCGCGCGGAAGTCGTCGCGCCCGCGGTCCTTTTGCCCGTGCAGGTTAAAGCTACAGTGGTCGGTCGCAATCGTATCGATCTCGCCGGCCACAAGCGCCTCGCGCAGTGCCGCACGGTCGCCGGCATGGCGCAGCGGCGGGCTCATCACGTACTTGGCGCCCGCAAAGCCGTCCTCGCCCTGCTCCAGATAGCAGGTGTCGTCGAGCATCAGATACTGAGGGCATGTCTCGACATAGATGTTCTTCTGCCCGCGCGCTTTGGCAGCGCGAATGGCCTCGAGCCCCAGCTTGGTCGAAAGGTGCACCACGTTGACCGGAGCGTCCCCGGCCA
>CABSNA010000265.1 GCA_902478865.1 uncultured Collinsella sp. | reverse complement strand
AATCGTCATTCGCTTGTCAACAAAATTGGCATCTCTTTATGTCCTTTGGTATAGAAGATATAGTTATTAACCCCTCCCCCAATAATTTTGAGTAATCTGCAAGGCAGTAGACGTCCTCACTCCTCATGATTACCGCGCATTGCCATCCACCGGAGCAAAACAAAAGGGCGGGACCTGCTGCACTTGCAGGCCCCGCACCGATTGACACCCGACGGGACGCAGTCGGGCGAGGCGGATCCGTGCTACCGCCCCGCCTGGCCGCGAAGTTAACTACAGCTCGTTGGCCGCGTGATATGCCGTGCGGATGGCGCTGGCAATGTCGGCGGTGCGCTCGCCCGAGCAGTCGCCCACGCAGGTCACGGGCACCGTCACGCCATCCAGGTCAAACATGTTGGCCTTGGAACCCACGGCCATCACCACGTAATCGCAGGCGATCTTCACCGGCTCCTCGGCGCCGTCTTCGGCGGTACGCACAGCCTCCACGCCCTCGTCGGTAATGGCGGTCAGGCGGGTCTTCACGTGCTGCTCCACGTTGTGCTCTGCAAAGTCGCTCATGATCAGTGGCAGAATGGTCTCGGACTCGCCCGCGGCAATCTTGTCGAGCATCTCCACGATCGCCACCTCGCAGCCGTGCTGCAGCAGGTACTCGGCAGTCTCGGTGCCCACCAGGCCACCGCCAATGACGGCGACGCGCCCGCTGAGCTCCACCTTGCCGGCCAGCACGTCCCAGCTCGAGACGACCTTCTCCGAGTCGGCACCCGGAACGGGGATGACCACGTCGTGCGCGCCCACGGCAACAATCGCAGCGTCGGCGGCGTTGAGGTCCTCAGCGGTAGCGACATGGTTGAGCTCAACCTTCACGCCCAGGTCAGGCAGAATCTTCTCGTAGTACTCGACCGAGCGCATGATCTCGTCCTTGCGCGGAGGCGCAGCCGCCAGCACAATCTGGCCGCCCAGATGATCGCTCGCCTCGTAGATGGTCACGTCGTAGCTGCGCTTGCCCGCCACGCGCGCGGCCTCCAAGCCAGCAATACCGCCGCCCACCACGGCGATCTTCTTGTCGCCCTCGCCCGGCTTGATGGCGATGGTCGCCTCGTCGCCGTTCTCGGCATTGAGCACGCACGAGATGTACTTGCGATTTTGAATCGCGTCGACGCAGCCCTTGTTGCAGTTGAGGCACTCGCGGATGGGCTCACCCGTGGCGGCCTTCAGCGCAATGTCGGGGTCGCACATGAGCGAGCGGCCATAGGCGATGATGTCGGCCGCGCCGTCTTCCAGAATCTTCTCTCCGGCCTCGACCGAGACAACACGGCCCACGGTTGCCACCGGCACGGAGACCAGGGCCTTGACGCGCTCGGCCACGGGCAGCGTCCAGTTGTAGGGCATGGCGCCCATGGGCGGAATGGTGTCACCCATGTTGCCGGTGTGGTTGGCCTGTGCAACCTGGATCATGTCGATGCCCGCGCCCTCGAGCAGCTTGGCAAACTCGCAGGCCTCGTCGGGCTGCAGGCCGCCCTTGCCGCGCGGCGTGCCGTCGGGGTTCTCCATGATCACGGGGAGCTTGTACTCCACCATCAGCTGCGGCGCGGCTTCCTTAATGGCAGCGACGACCTCCAGCGCGTAGCGAACGCGGTTCTCGAACGAGCCACCGTACTCGTCGGTGCGCCGGTTGAGGATGGCCGAGCACAGCGAACCCACCAGACGGTCGCCGTGGACCTCGATGGCGTCGATGCCGGCCTGCTGCGCACGGGCGGCCGAGGCAGCGATGGCCTCCTTGATCTGGGTGAGTTGCTCTACGCTCGCCTCGTTCACAAAGTGCTGCATGTCGTGATGCAGCTTGGCGTAGGCCTGGTTGCGGATCTCGTTGGACTCGGCCATCTTGGCGGCAAAGGTCTCCTCGTCGCCGGCGGCCTTGGCCTCCTGCGCGGCCTTGGCGGCAGCCATGGAGCCCATGACCATGCGGCCGACACCGGGCACATCGTACTCGGGGTGGAACAGCTGCAGCGCGACCTTGGCGCCGTGCTTGTGGACGGCATCGGCCAGCGCCTTAAACGTGGGGATCTGGGCGTCGGTTGCCAGCTTGGGCGTGGGGCTTGCGGTCATGACGGGAGCGACGTCGCCGATGACGATGTAGCTCACGCCGCCACGGGCCAAGCGCTCGTAAAAAGCCAGGCTGCGCTCGCCGATGGAACCGTCACGCTCCTCGTAGCCGGTGGTCAGCGGCGGAAACATAATGCGGTTCTTGAGCTCAAGGGGGCCAACCGTAATGGGCTGGAGCAGCTTGGATGCAGGTGCGGTCATGGATATTCCTCTCTTGTAGGCGCGGCGGCGATGATGCCGCGTAGTTGTCTAGAGGATATGGCATGGGAATACAACAGCGCAACGGAAATCGGCG
>CABSNA010000264.1 GCA_902478865.1 uncultured Collinsella sp. | reverse complement strand
CTTTCGCGCGAGGAACTCGCGGCCATGAAGGTCGCCGAGCTGCGCGAGAAGGCCAAGGAGTTCGAGATCGAGACGACCGGCAAGAAGAAGGCCGAGCTCGTCGAGGAGATCTACACCACTGCCGCGAAGGCCGAGGGCTTCCGCGACATCAAGGGCATCCTGCAGATTCGTCCGGATAGCTCCGGTATCATCCATGCCCACGGTTACATGAAGTCCAACGACGACGCCTTCGTCCCCGCCTACCTCATCCGCTCCGCGCGTCTGCGCACGGGCGACGTCATCGAGGGCTCGCTTCGTCCTTCGCGCGGCGGCGACAAGCGCGCCGGCCTCGCCAAAATCACGACCGTTAACGGTCTAGACCCCGAGCAGATTCGCAACCGTCCCAAGTTTGGTGACCTCACCCCGGTCTATCCCAACGAGCCGCTGCGCATGGAGCACGGCAAGGACTCCATTACCGGTCGCGCCATCGACATCGTGTCGCCGATCGGCAAGGGTCAGCGTGGCCTGATCGTGTCCCCGCCCAAGGCCGGCAAGACCACGATCCTCAAGAAGATCTGCCAGTCTATCTCGATTAACAACCCCGAGGTGCACCTCATCTGCCTGCTCGTTGACGAGCGCCCCGAAGAGGTCACCGATATGCAGCGCTCCATTAAGGGCGAGGTCGTGGCCTCGACCTTCGATATGCCCGCCGACAACCACACCCGCGTGGCCGAGCTCGTCATCGAGCGCGCCAAGCGCATCGTGGAGCTGGGCGGCGATGTTGTGGTGGTGCTCGACTCCATCACGCGTCTTGCCCGCGCCTACAACTTGGCGGCGCCCGCCTCAGGCCGCATCCTTTCGGGCGGCGTCGATTCGGCGGCCCTGTATCCGCCCAAGCGTTTTCTGGGCGCAGCCCGTAATATCGAGAACGGTGGCTCGCTCACCATCCTGGCCTCTGCCCTCATCGACACCGGTTCCAAGATGGACGAGGTCATCTTTGAGGAGTTCAAGGGCACCGGCAACATGGAGCTTAAGCTCGACCGCGACCTGGCCGATCGCCGCATCTTCCCGGCTATCGATCCCGTTGCCTCCGGTACGCGTAACGAGGACCTGTTGGTCGACGAGCAGATGCGTCCGTTTGTCTTTGGCCTGCGTCGCATTCTTGCTGGCATGAACAACACCGAGCGCGCCGCCGCATCGTTTATCAAGGGTCTTAAGGGCACCAACACCAACCAGGAGTTCCTGGTGCGTTCGGCCAAAAAGCACAGCGACTACGAGCAGACGTTCTAGGTTGTCATCCACACGCAGCGATAGTCATCAATGCAATAAAGGGTCGGGGCTTTGAGCCTCGGCCCTTTTCTATATCGCCGTTCGACACCATTTTTTGACCATAAGACCGACGAGCAGCAGGTTTCCCGTTTCAATCCGACATCGTCGCTTGCAATCGACAGGGCGGTTTCGCATAATAGCTTTTAAGCTTCGCGACGGAAAACGCAGATGAAACGAACCATATACCGTTGCTTTGGGGCATAGCCCCGCTTCATCTTCTCTCGCGCAGCCAACTGAATGATGCGATTTGGGTGCTGGAAGATGGGGAGAGCTCATGGCTTCTTCTGATGCAACACAACGAGCAGTCCTTGCCGGACTTTCGTGCGGGATCGGCCTTGCCGCTCCCGTGGTTATGTATGCCGCGACGCTGCCGTTTTCGTCTGTGAACGAGACGGTCGTGGCGGGTGCGGTTCCCTTCGCCGTGGGCGCAGTGGCGGGCGTGGGTATCTATGCCGCCTCGCTGGGTATCTCCGAGTACCGTGCGCAGCGTGAAGAGCGTCTGTTCCAGCCCGATGCCATGGGCGGTGCCGCCAATCTCAATCAGCATCAAAGCGAGTTCAAGACCGCCTCGATTCCAGCTCAGCAGCAGGATGCGACTCCTTACGCTGCGGCTTCTGCTTCTCAGGCTCAGGCGGAGCAGTCTACCTCGGCATTCCTTTCCGGCCTGACTGGTGCGTTCCAGCGCCGTCATGCCGATGATGGTGTCCCTACCATCGCTCGAGCCGCAGATGCTATGGACGAGGACGAGGCTTGGTCCATGATCGACAGTATGCTCGACGACGATTCGCCGGTGAGCTGCGACCCTGCACACTCGCGCGACGTCTATCAAGTCGCCATCGACGAGCTCACCAACGGCGGGCAGACCGGCTCCTTCAATCGCGACGACATCGCCGCCGCGGCACGCGCCGTGTCTGGTTCCCAGGCCGCCCCTGCGGGCAGCACGGCGGCTTTCGTGGCACTCGTTGCCAACGCGGCAGCCAATAACGCCTACAACGCTACCTCGGCGGACGCGAACGCTTCTGCCGACAATTCGTACGTTGATGAAGCCATGACCTGTCTCTTATACACATCTCCGAGCCCACGAGACGCTCATGAATCT
>CABSNA010000263.1 GCA_902478865.1 uncultured Collinsella sp. | reverse complement strand
AACATAACGCTCGCCAGCGAGGACGCTCCGGCAACAAGTAACGAACGGCGATCAAGCATCTTTGGCTCCCATCCCGCAGGTATCGGTGGAAATAATCCAATTTTGCGAGAAGGCGCCCTGTCGCGGTAGTGCCGTTCGAGGGCCAAAATGTCCAATTTAGGCGCGTGAAAGCGTCAGGGTCTCGGAGCGCTTTCGATGCGCCAGGCAGTCTGGCCACTAGCGCAACATGTGGGCAACCAGCTCGGCGCGAGTTCCGATACCAAGCTTGGCATACACTCCGGATAGACGGTTTTTAACGGTGCCCGGCGATACTCCCATATGACGAGCGATTTCGGCGTTGGTCCATCCGCGGCAGGCGAGCATGGCCATGGTGAACTCTGTGGTCGTCAGGTCGTCAGCCACGTCCTCGCCCGAATCGGGGTTGTGGATGCGCCGCCAGCCGTAGCTGAAGCGGTACGTGATCTCGATGATGCGCGCGAAATCGTCGGGGTATTGTGATTTTAAGCATGCCTCGATAAGTCCCTGTAAAAGGCCATGGTGCTCGCCGATGAGCTCGATAAGGCCGTCGGGGCGCGCAATGTCCCAAGCGGCTCCGAAGTGTGCCTTTGCGGCGTCGACGTCCTTGAGGCTCATGCATGCCATGGAAGCCGCCAGATGCAGGAACAGTTCCGAGATGGGATAGCTTCCCTGTTTCATGATCAGGGCGTTTTCCGCCATGCCCAGGCTACGGCCGTATTCGCCGCGCAGGTACAGGGCATGCGCCATCACGTAGCTGGCGAACAGACGCAGGCCTTCGGGCAGATGCGCCGCAAGCGGATAGAACTCTTCGGCAGAATACGGGGAAGGCAGGTGCAACAGGACGCTTGCGGCCGAGGCGAACAGGATATGCATGGCATGGACGGCAGGCGATTCCTCGTCAGCTGGCGTATCGAGGATGCCCGCAAGGCAACGGCGGGCATCGGCGATACGGTTGAGCGACAGACTGGCATATCCGCAGATAAAGCATGCGGAATAGCGCAGTGCGGGGTCGGTGGCGTCAAGATAGGGGCGTGCCGTCTCGGCAGCGAGGGTAGCCTGTCCGCGAAAGTACAGCGCTTCTGCCGTGGCGATGGCGCGCGAATCGGGGTCGGAAATGCCTGCAACCGCAGCGTCAATCTGCCCCGGCACAAAGGCAGTGCACATCAACGGCATGGGAACGCATGGGTAGCCATCGCAGTCCATCTTCCATCTCCCAACAGCTGGCAACACTAGCAGCAATTGTACTCTTGTTGCTCGGGACTGGAATTTGTGGGTATCGCCTACGATTGTGCCGAACGTATAAAGGGAGGTCCCCGGTATCTGCCGCGTGTGCTACGACCTCACGCCTAAGCCTGTCGGCACGGTCGAGTGGGAGTAAGCTTCTACTCTTTTGGGCGAATTGCATTGACGGAGAGGGGTTCCGCGCAAACGTGTGCGGGACCCCTTTCGTTTTACTGATTGGTTAACGCTGCAGATCGTTTTGGAAGGCTTACGAGCATGGTGGTCCCGTTCTCGGAACTTGCTTCGACCTCTACAGCGCCACCGTGAAGCGCTGCAATCTCCCAAACGAGTGCTAGTCCGAGTCCTGCGCCGCCGTATGCCCTGCTGCGGGATTTATCCAGGCGAAAGAACGGTTGGAAGATGCTCTCACGGTACTGTTTGGGTATTCCCGGGCCCTGGTCCTCGACTCGCAGGAACACGTGGCTGTCGTTGTCGCAGATGGAGACGTTGACAGTCGAGCCGGGGCGGCTGTAACGGATGACATTTTCGACCAGGTTAAACACCAGCCGATAGAGGAGCGTGTCGCTCCCGATTACTAAAGCGTCTCCAGCGCAATCGAGGGTTATGTCCTTATCCTCGGCAAGTGGCGCAAGGTCGGTGAGGACCTCTTCGGACAAGGGACCAAGTTCGACATCGTCCTCGCAAGGAACGCTGCGGAGCTCACTCATTTCGAGCAATACCTTGGTCATTCGAGACATGCGCTCGGTTTGTTCTTGCAACAGGTCGAGCAGCTCGGCTGTTTCGGGTTGCAAACCGGAGTGCTCGGAGACGAATAGTTCAATCTGTGCTTGCATAAGGGCGAGCGGGGTACGCAGCTCGTGTGCGGCGTTGCCGGTAAACTGACGCTGTGCAGAGAACCCTTCGCCAAGACGAGCGATCATGTCGTTGAAAGAGGCACTGCATCGTTGTAGCTCGGTGGGTACATCTTCATTGAGTCTGATTTCGCTTAGGTTGTCAGGTTGCACACGCTCAACCTGGGCTGCAAAAGCCCGTAGCGGTTTGAGTGCACGGCCGCTCACAAAGTATGCCAGTACGCCGCCAAGGAGTGTGACTCCAGCCGTGATGCACCAGGTTGTCGTGCCAAAAGACTCCTGTGCGTCGTTTACGACGATCGTGACCCTGTCATCG
>CABSNA010000262.1 GCA_902478865.1 uncultured Collinsella sp. | reverse complement strand
AGCGGTTGAGGGAGCCGAGCTCATCGTTACCCATGGTGCGCCACATTTGATAGATGCAGCCGCGCGCCAAGAAAAAGAAGCCGTTGTCGACGAGTTGCACGGCGGCATCCGCGAGTTGATTGGTCACGGCGGGCACCGGCGGCAGCTCAAGACCTGCCTTGCGGATGGTCTCGACAGCCTCCTCAAACGTGGGCGGTTTGATGACGCCCATCTCGTTCATAAGGCCCTGCATTTCCTCCTGCGCACTGCCGCCCGACTCCTCGCCGCGCGGCACCAGGCGATAACATGCCAGCGCCAGCTCGAGCTGGTCGCAGTTCCAGTAGGCGAATGCCAGGCGATAGAACAGGTAACCGATCGAAGGCCGGTCGCTGGCAATGCGCAGGCCGTGACGCGCTACCTCGATAATCTCGTCATAACGCTCCAGGCGTGCTAGCACGTTAATCAGGGCAAAGTGAGACTGCATGGACGAGCGCGCCAAGTCGTAGAGACGGCGCACCTCGGGCAGCGCACGCTCAAAGTCCTCTTGTTCGGCGTAAAAGCTGCAAATCTCGTGCTGGGCAAAATACAGCGCATCGGGAGCGCGAAGGATACGCACGGAACGGTCCTCCTCCATCACCGGCAGCACCATGCGCACCAGCTGGTTGTCGCAGAACTGGGTCTGCACCGGGCCCGTCGCCAAAAGCTCAGCAACAGTACACTTGGCTTCCAGCTCCTCGACAAGGCGAGAAAAGCCCTCGAAAGCACCGGCTCGGTCAACTTTGGATTGCTCGCGCAGCTCGACGACACGGGCGACATACGGATCGTTGTCCTCCTCCATGACCTCAAGCTCGTCAGCCGTATCAGCGAGCAGCAGATCGCGAAGCGCAGGCGGCAATGGACGATGGTCATCGCGTGGTCGGGCGTGAACCTCTGCAGGCTCAATCATGTCCGGCGCATCTGCCTCATATGCCTCGAGCAAATGCTTGCAGGGCATGTCGTCCATATCCATGCTCTCAAGATCCTTGGCGACAGAAACGCAATCGGCCAGATAAGCCGCACGGCCAAAGGAGTACGTTTTAACAACGCGCTCGCCCTGCTCGCCGTCGGGAGCCGCAATCTGCACGTAGCAGCGCGTGATGCGAGCACCCGAAGCAAAGCAAGCCGCCGCGAGTGTAAGCGCAATACGCGCATCGCGCTCGGTGGCCCATGCTGCGCGCTTAGGCTCATCTACCTCGCGCCAGGCGTCATCTTGAGCATCGTATTCGCGCCGCGGCATAGCATCGACAACCGTGCGGCCAAATCGCACCAGCATGATGCCCTCGGCGACGTTCGCTCGATAGGTGTAATCGAGCCGCGTGATCACGTTGAGCGCTTCTACGATACGTGCAAAGCGGGTGCGAACGTCCCACTCTCCACCCGGCTGGCACGCAACCGTCCCCGGCTTGGCCCACGGGTTGTCATTCGACAGCGTTTCGAGCAAGCGAGGAACGTCGTTTGTCGTCTTGCTGATATGCCATAGGTCGAAGAGCGAGCAGCCCTCAAAGCTTGGCGACGAGGCAACGGGGCCCAACCCTGCTCCAATACGCTCAAGGATGCCCGATAGGCGGTTCAGGCGGCACTCGACGGCAAGCAGGGTATCGATCTCGTCCTGGTCCAGCGGGCTACGGTCAAAATTGAGATAGAAGAGCCTCGAGCGATCGATGCGCGCCAGGCTCATTTCGGTTTTAGCCGCTATGGTGCGCAGGCGTGGCAGATTAACTTCGCCCATCAAAGCGGCGGCATAGCGCTCAATGCCACTTGGATTATCTGTATGGTCAATGCGGTAGAGCAACGTTTCAATTGCATCGGGCAGCGGCGTGGAATCAAAACCCAGCAGTACCTCAACCGGCTCGGGGAGTTTTACAAGTTTGATCTTGTCGACGGCATTTTTCATGCCCTCGTCGAGGCCGTCACCGTTTGCCGTGCTTGAGATGGAGTTTTCAGAATCGGCGAATATCACGTAACGCAAGAACATCGAGGCCATGAACTCGCCGTAGCGAAGGCTGCGCGTCGAATTCCACGTCTCGCGATCGGATTGTTCGCGCATGGTTCCTTCGGGAGAGCCGATGACTCGCGCCCGGGAGCGCATCGTCCCATCGGCACCCCTGACCGCAATCTCACCGATGTTGGAATCGGACTCGTCGAGAATCAGTTGCATGTCGGGATCGTCGGGCAGCGACATCTCGTTAACGGGACGGTCCACCTTATAGACCTCACCCGAAACGCTCACGTAGCCCAAAAGCGACACATGGCTTTTGCCGACGAATTCGACGACATAGCATGATTCATGCGGGTCCTCGCCAAAGAGCTTCCAAACCACGCCATACGAGCGTCCCGCAGGCTGCTCGGGCATGGCCGGAAAGCGCTTTTTGGGATCGAGAAACCTGAGCTTGTATGTCGGACGCTCTGCCACGAAATATCACC
>CABSNA010000261.1 GCA_902478865.1 uncultured Collinsella sp. | reverse complement strand
ATATGAGGGTGTTCACATGCCCTGCACCACGCATGTGCGGCGCTGGGATACAATACGCCGATAGCATTATTAGGTTTACAGGGGAGCTGCAATGATAGAGATCGCCGTCAACAACCTCGCGGCCGCAACAGGGGCCCGAACCGTGACGGGAGAAGCCGATCGGGTATGCCGCGGGTGCGTTATCGACTCGCGCCAGGTCGAGGAAGGGACGATTTTCGTCGCCTTTCCCGGTGAAAACGTCGACGGCAATGATTTTGCTTCCCGTGCCGTCCAGTCGGGTGCCGGCGCCGTCGTGATGACGCGTGAGCCCGAGGCCGAGCTGGTCTCGCTGGCGCAGGACAAGGGGTGCGCCATCCTGCTGACCGATGATCCCGAGGAGTTTCTGCTGCGTTTGGCGCACACGTATCGCCTGGAGCTTGGCTGCCTGGTCGTTGGCATTACCGGTTCCATCGGCAAGACGACGACCAAGGACGTGCTCGCCGCTGTGCTCGCCAAGCGCTATCGTGTCTGGGCCACCAAGGGCAATTTCAATAACCTGATCGGCATGCCGCTCACGGTGCTTTCCGCTCCGGCCGATACCGAGGTCCTGGTGCTCGAGATGGGCATGAACCATTTCCACGAGATTGAGCGCCTGTCCCAGTCCGCCAATCCCAACCTTGCCATCGTGAGCAAGATTGGTACCTCTCACATCGGCATTTTGGGCAGCCGCGAGAACATCGCCCGCGCTAAGGCCGAGATTGTCCAGGGCATGTGCGCCGCCGGCGACTTCTTGCCGCTGCTGGTTTTGGGCGGCGAGGACGACTTTACGCCGTTCATTCGCGATACGTTCGCCCAGCCTGCTGGTATCGACGTGATGCTGGCCGGCGTCTCGGACGACGATGAGGTCCGTGCCCGCGACATTCGTGTTGATGACGAGGGCTGTCCGGTCTTTACGCTCGATTTTGGCCAGGGTGAGACGATCGATACCATGCTTGCCATCCCCGGCGTGCAGTCCGTTCCAAATGCCGTTAAGGCCGCCGCGGTTGCCTATCGCCTGGGCGTGACGCCCGAGCAGGTCGATGCTGCCTTTAGAGGCCTCACGATCACCGGTCACCGCCAGGAGATCAAGCGCGCCAAGAGCGGTGCCCGCGTCATTGACGATTCCTATAACGCCAGCGCCGAATCCATGGCTGCTGGTCTCGATCTACTGTGCTCGCTTTCGTGCACGGGGTCTCGCATGGCGATCCTGGGCGAGATGGGCGAGATGGGCGATGAGGCTCCTCGCATGCATGAGCTCGTGGGCGCCTATGCCGCCGCCAAGAAGCTCGACATGCTGGCGTGCGTGGGTGGTGAGCTGGCCCAGCTTATGGCCGATGCCGCGCGCATGATGGGCATGGACGAGGACCGCATCCAGGTGTTCTCCGATTATCAGCAGGTGCTCGACCGCATGGGCGGCGCGCTTGAAAAACATGATGTTGTACTGGTCAAGGGTTCCCGCTTTGTTGAGCTCGACCGCTTTGTGGAAGGTGTGTGCTAGCCCATGTTCGGCAATCCCTCGTATCCAACGTATCAGGCTTTTTTGGGGCTTGGCATCGCCGCTGCCATTGCGCTGCTGCTCATGCCGTGGTGGATCAAGCTGCTCAAGGTCGAGGGTATCGGCCAGCAGGTTCGTGCCGACGGCCCCAAGCGTCATTTGGTTAAGCAGGGAACGCCCACCATGGGTGGCGTTGTCATTCTCGTCGCGATTTCGCTGACCTGCCTGCTGATGGGCAAGCTCACCACCGAGCTCGTGCTCGTGCTGCTCGCCACGCTGGCGACCGGCGTGCTGGGCCTGATCGACGACCTGACCTCCGTTACGCATGGGCGCTCGCTCGGTCTGACGCCTCATGCCAAGATGATCGGCCTAACCATTATCTGTGTCACCTTTACGGTACTTGCCGTCAACTGGTGCGGCGTCGCCCCCGAGATTCGTTTTCCCGGCGGCCTGACGATTGACCTTGGCGTGCTTTCGACCACCATCTGCGGCCTTTCGTTCCCGTGGTTCTACATTGTCTTTTGCTGGCTGATGATCGCCGGTCTTTCTAATGCCGTGAACCTGACCGATGGCCTTGACGGTCTTGCCGGCGGCACCTCCATGATTGCCATGCTCGCCATGGCTGCCATGGCGTTTTTGCACGGAGACGTGAACCTGTCCATCTTCTGCACCGCGTGTGCCGGTGCCTGCTTGGGCTTTCTGTGGTTCAACTGCTATCCGGCGAGCATCTTTATGGGCGATACCGGCTCGCTTGCCCTGGGCGCCGCGTTTGCCTGCACGTCCATCATGACCAACACCGAGGTCGTCTCCCTCATCATCGGCGGCCTGTTTATCGTTGAGACCCTGTCGGTCATGATTCAGGTTGTCTACTTCCACTTTACGCACAAGCGCGTCTTCCTTATGGCGCCCATCCATCATCATTTCGAAAAGAAGGGCTGGGCCGAGACCAAGGTCGT
>CABSNA010000260.1 GCA_902478865.1 uncultured Collinsella sp. | reverse complement strand
CACCTCCCTTCATCTGCGATTCCGCGATAGCGCGGTACACCTCGCAGGTTTCCATAAGCTCGCCATGCGTGCCCAAGCCCACAACCTCGCCGTCCTTGAGCACGACAATCTGGTCGGCGTGCAAGATCGTCGAGATGCGCTGCGCGATGATGAGCACCGCAGCGCCACGCGTCTCGTCTTGCAACGCATGGCGCAGGGCGGCATCGGTCTTAAAGTCCAGGGCCGAGAAACTGTCGTCGAAGATATATAGATCGGCATGCTTCATGAGCGCGCGAGCAATGGCCAGGCGCTGGCGCTGGCCGCCCGAGAAGTTCGTACCGCCCTGCGCCACCGGGGTATCGAGCCCCTGCGGCTGATCGAGCACAAAGGTGCTCTGGGCAACCTGGAGCGCATGAAGCATGTCGGCCTCAGTCGCGTCTTCGTTGCCAAAGCGCAGATTGCTTGCCACGGTGCCCGAGAACAGCCACGCCTTCTGCGGCACATAGGCAATGCGCCCGCGGATTTCGTCTTGCGTAAGCTCGCGCAGGTCCACACCATTCAGGCGAATGGAGCCCTTGGTGGCATCGTGGAAGCGCAGCAGAAGCTTTGCCACCGTCGATTTGCCCGAGCCTGTCGAGCCAACGATCGCAGTCGTCTGACCGCGACGGCAGGCAAAGCTCAGGTCGCACAGGGTGTCCTCGTCGGCATCGTCAAAGCGAAACGACATGTGGTCGAACACGGCCACCGCATCGGCTTCGTCTTGGGGCTCGCGCGCCCCGTCATCCAGCGTGCGCTCGCCATCGACGATGCTCGGCTCAATCTCCAACACCTGCTGCGCACGGTTCAGGCACGCGGCAGCACGCGGAAGCGTCAGCACCACCATCTGGGCCATCATCACAAAGAACAGGATCAGAATTGCATACTCCAGCACCGCCGAGATACTCGCAATCTGCATGGCGTGGGCGCCTACGCGGTTGCCGCCCACCCACAGCACCGCCACCTCGGCGATGTTCATCAAAAAGAAGCTTGAGCTGTCGAGGCCCACAAACAGGTGGTTGACTTTGATGGCGTTGGCGGCGTATTCGCTAAACACCTCGTCCAGACGCCGTTCCTCGTGGCGCTCCTTGTTAAACGCACGGATGACGCGCACGCCCACAATATTCTCGCGCAGCACCACGTTCATGCGGTCGATAAAGCCCTGTAGGCGCATAAAAATCGGCGCCGCGTTGGCAACCGTAAAGACCGCCGCCACCAGCACAATCGCAACGACTACGCCCAGAAGCGTGCCCATGGCGGGATCGATAAACCAGGCGAAGATGATGCCCGCCACAGCCAAAAACGGCACGGGCAGCACCAGCTGAATCGTCTGCAGAATCGCCTGCTGAATCACGTTGATGTCGTTGAGCGAGCGCGTGATCATCGATCCGGTGCCAAAGCGCTCAAAATCGCTGGCCGCGAGCTCGAGCGATTTGTCGTACACGGCATTGCGGATATCGCAAGCCACGTTGGCGGCCAGGCGCGCCGAAAGATAGCAGCCCAGCACCGTGCCGCCGCTAGCCATGCTGGTCGCGATAAACATGTATAGGCCGTTGCGTAAAATGTAGTCGATATCGCCCGTGGTAATACCGGTGTTGACCATGTTCGCCAGCATCGTGGGAACCAGCAGCGTACCGACGTTATCCACCAGCAGCACCAGCAGCGTCACTGCGACAAGCCCTCGATAGGGCTTCAAAAACCTCATTAACAGTCGCACGACTCCCCCTCACCTTGATTCTCGGCTTGGCTCTCGGCAGCGATATGCTGCTTAAAGGCATCGCACTCATCGCCGAGCACCTGAGAGAATTTGCCGATCAAGCGCATAATCTCGCGCTGCTCACATGGCTCAAGCGCGCCAAAGGCTCGCTGCTCGGCCTTGAGTGCCGGCAGCGCATAAAGCTCGGCAAATCGCCTGCCCTCTTCGGTCAGGCTCACAACCTTGTTCTTACGACTGCCTTCGGCAAACCCCAACGTTGCGAAGCCCCGCGCCGTCAAGGTTTTAATTGCCGAGTTGATGGTCTGCTTGCTGTAGAACCATTCGCTTGTCAGACGGCTTACGGCAATACTGCCGCCCGCCGTGCTAGTGTCGACGAGCATCCAATAGGCGCAGTCCGAAAGGCCGCAGGCGCGCGAGAACTCCGAATAGATATGGTCGAGTCCATTGAGCAACCGATCGAAGTCGACCAGCGTAACCGCACTATTCATCTATCCCACCATTCAATTGTCCGATTTTTGACCAATTATGTGTCTCTAGATTAGTCCGAGTTTTGACTATCGTCAACAGGCTCTCCGCAAATGCGTGCATTTTTATGGCCTATCGGCAGAAAAAGACCGCCGGCGCGGGGGCGGCGCCAGCGGTCACGTGAAAATCGGGTTTTATTGCCTGTTAAGCGGCGACGGCCTCATAGACCGTAGCGCCCGAGAAGCTGTCATGCAGGCTCTTGCCGGCAATCCACGGCAGCTCGACGACCT
>CABSNA010000259.1 GCA_902478865.1 uncultured Collinsella sp. | reverse complement strand
TCGTGGCGACGCGCCCGCGCCCCATGCCGAGCACCTGGTACAGGCCAAACTCCTTTTTGCGGCGTTTCATGATGAAGTTATTGGCATGCACCATCAAAAAGGCCATGACACCAGCCAAAAAGTACGTGAGGTAGCCGAGCATGGTGCCCATGAGCTCGGACAGGCCCTCTTCCTTAATGCCGGCGATATCGACCTGCATTGATACGGTGTTGAATGCATAGAAGACCGTGACGCCCAAGGTGAGCGTCAGCAAGTAGACGAGGTAATCGCGGCCGGCGCGGCGGACGTTGCCCCAAGCGAGTTTACAGAGCATCGGAGCCCTCACCGCCCATCATGGCAACGACCTCCATAATGCGGTCGAAGAACTCTCGGCGGTCGGTGTCGCCGCGGCGCAGCTCGGTGAAGATCTTGCCGTCGCGGATAAACAGCACGCGGCTCGTGTAGCTGGCGGCAAAGCTGTCGTGCGTGACCATGAGCACCGTGGCGCGCAGGCGGCGATTCAGGGCCTCCAGGCTCTCGAGCAGCAGGCGGGCGCTCTTGGAATCGAGGGCGCCGGTGGGCTCGTCGGCCATGATCATGGTGGGGTCGGTGACGAGCGCGCGAGCAGCGGCGACACGTTGCTGCTGGCCGCCGGACATCTGGTAGGGGTACTTGTCGAGTACCTGGCTAATGGACAGGCGCGCGGCCACATCCTGCACGCGAGTCGAGATTTCGGCCGAGTTTGTGCGGGCGATGGTGAGCGGCAGGGCGATGTTCTCGCGTGCCGTGAGCGTATCGAGCAGGTTGGAATCCTGGAAGATAAAGCCCAGCTCCTCGCGGCGGAACTGCGAAAGCTTGGCCTGCTTCATGCGCGTCACGTCCTGGCCGTTGATGCGAATGGTGCCGCTCGTGGCGGCATCGATGGTCGACACGCAGTTGAGCAGCGTCGACTTGCCCGAGCCCGAGGCGCCCATGATACCGACGAATTCGCCGCGGTTGACGGTAAAGCTGACGTCGTTGAGCGCGCGGGTCACGTTGCCCAGCGCTCCATATACCTTTTCGAGATGCGCGACCTCCAGTACCGGGGTCGCCATGTGCGTGGTTTGCATACCGAGTCCTTTCTTGCGATTAGTCTACGGCATCTATAGTCGCAAGGAGCCGAGTCGGCTACCATCGATATGGCTTACGCTTGCCTTACCGTTGTGTAAGGTAAGGGTAGCCTGCCATGTGTTGATGTGGAGAGAGGACTCCTGTTGAAGACTGTTCATGTTGCCGCTGGGATCATTCGCAAGGATGGATCTGACGAGCTGCTTGCCGTGCAGCGCGGCTACGGCGACATGCAGGGACTGTGGGAATTCCCAGGTGGCAAACTCATGCGCGGCGAAACACCCGAAGACGCTGTGCGCCGCGAGCTTATGGAAGAGCTACAGGTAAAGGTCACCAACCTACGTGATTTCTACACCGTTGAGTATGACTACCCCGATTTTCATCTCTCAATGGAGTGTTACTACTGCTCGCTGGCTGATGAATCCGATGAGCCCCAGAAGCACGACCGCCAGCTCGATATCCGCTGGATTCCGCGCACCTCGCTTGCCACGGTGGAATGGATGCCCGCCGACAAGGGGCTCATTGATGCGCTGATTGAGCTAAAGGAAGACCGGCTTGAGGCTAATGGCGCTGCCAACGATACCGAGACCACGGCCGACGAGCCCGCTACCAAACCCAAGCGCAAGCCTAAGCGCCACAGCAAGAAGCGCCCCAAGCCTGGCCTGCTGGACGGCATCGATACCTCGGACCTTTCCGCCGACGAGCGTGAGCTCGTGCGCCGTCGCGCCGCGATAAAAAAGTCCATGAAAGGAAACAAGCGCGCCAACACCAAGCCCGAGTTGCTCGTTCGCCAGCGCCTGCGGGCAGCAGGCCTCACGGGATACCGTCTGGAATGGAAGGTACCTGGCAAGCCCGACGTCGCCTTCCCCGGGCGCAAGATCGCCATTTTTGTCAACGGCTGTTTTTGGCATCGCTGTCCCAAGTGCAATCCCAGCCAGCCCAAGCGCAACGTTGAGTTTTGGGAGGCAAAGTTCCGTCGCAACGTCGAGCGCGACTGCGCTGCCGTGGCAGCACTCACTCAAATGGGCTGGACACCCATAACCATCTGGGAATGCGAGCTCAAAAAAGACCGCATCGACGCCACCATGGAAAAGGTCATCGAGCAGGTGCGGGCCGCAGAGCCGCAACGCTAACAGCGAGCATTCACACGCTCCGCACGTCCGCGCCACATCCACGTCACAAACCTTAGAAAGCCCTTAAGCTCAAAACCTTTCAAGAGTGTTATGTAATGGCTTTGACCTGCGGTTTCATGGTTACACCAAACCAGGTTAAGCCTTTCTTTAGCGCTTCCTTATCTGCACTCGCGGCATAATACCGCCAACGCACGGGACCTAGCAGCACACCCCGTGCGCAACCTTTTGGTGGACATCGAGGAGGCCGCATAAGCATGCATTCTTCCAATGACGCAGCACA
>CABSNA010000258.1 GCA_902478865.1 uncultured Collinsella sp. | reverse complement strand
TGTCGATTGACAAGCTCATCTTGGCGAGCGAAGAGGATATTGCCGAGTGCGAGGGCATCGGTCCCAAGATTGCGGCGAGCGTCAAACAGTTCCTGGCCGTGCCCGAAAACCTCGCCGTGCTGGAGCGCTTGCGCCAGGCTGGTCTGTCGCTTGAGGTCGACTTGGGCGCCGCGCACGCGCAAGCCGCAGCCGACGCTGGGGTGGCGGGCGAGCTTGCCGACGCACAGCCGCTTGCGGGTCTGACCTTTGTGCTCACCGGCACGCTCGTCAATCGCACGCGCGACGAGGCGGGTGCGGCGCTCAAGGTGCTCGGCGCCAAGGTTTCGGGCAGTGTTTCTAAGAAGACGAGCTACCTGGTCGCCGGTCCCAAAGCGGGCTCCAAGCTCACCAAAGCCGAGCAGCTGGGCGTACCCGTGCTGGACGAGGACGCACTCGAGCAGATCTTGGCTACCGGCGAGGTGCCCCAGGCTTAGCGCATCGATAACCAAATTGAAGATCCGCCCGGAAAGCATGATGCCTTCCGGGCGGATCTTACTTTGCTGGGGCAACCGGCACCGTGATCTGCGTTACGTAGGTTGTCGGGTCGTCGCTGATGATATCGTCGATGAGGGCGATCTCGCGCGAGGGGCCGGCGGGCGTCAGGTTGTGTTCGTGCATGTAGCCGAGCAGCCGCTCGTAGCGCGGGGCTGCTTGTCCGTGCGTACCACGGAAACTTATGGTCAGGCAGTGCGCGGCAGGCCGCGTCTCGATTTCACCCAGGTAGTCGTCGGTGTCATCGAGCAGCAGAAAGACCTCGTCGTAGCCATCAAAGTCACCGGCGGCCAGGCGTTCGGGCGCGATGCCCACACCTAGATTGCCAAGATAGGCAAAGGTTTCGTGCTGTCCCTGCTGAAGCTGGCGGATATGCCATCCCAGTGAATAGGCGTCGGTGGGATTGACGCGCTCGTGCAGCGCGGCGCAGCGAAGTTCGGGTTCCTCGATTTCGCTAATGGTGTCGAGATCAGCATTCAAAGCGCCATGAAGCAAGGCAAGCCGCTGGTCAATCTTGCGCGACATGCGCTCCAGCTCACGCCGCTTGCGCTCAATTAACTCCTGTTGCTTGGTCAGTTGCCGTTGCATCAAATCCATATCGCGCGTAGTGACAAACTCGCGAATCTGCGCCAGCGGCAAGTCGAGAACGCGCAGGTTGCCGATGGTGTTGAGCGTGGAGAGCTGTCGCGTTCCGTAGTAGCGGTAGCCACTCGCCTGATCGACATATGCCGGCTCCAACAGTCCCATCTGCTCATAATGACGCAGTGTGCCCACGCTTAAATTGAGCAGGCGCGCCACCTCGCCAATGCGGAGCAGGCCCTCGGTGTGTTCACTTGGCGTGTCGGTCACAGGACCGCTCCTTTCGGTAAAACAGGGGAGAGGCGCTAGGCCTGCGTCGCCTCGCTACGCCACCAGCTTGTCAAAAGTTCCGCGGCGGTTGAGCACCGTAAACGCCACCACACAGATGGTCGCCGACAGAATCGACCCGCACGGCGAGGCGATGCCCATGGGAAACAGCGTGTCGGAATAGGCGTTCGACAGCAACCATGCACCGGGCACGCGAATGAGTACCACGGCCAGCACGTTGTGCGCAAAGCCGATGTAGCTCTTGCCATACGCAGCGAAAAAGCCGCTAAAGCAAATGTGGATGCCGGCAAAGATTGCATCGAAAATATAACTGTGCATATAGCCGGTACCGGCCGCGACCACCGCGGGGTCCTTGGCAAAAAAGCCAATAAACGCCGGCGCCACCAGCCACATCAGCACCGTGATCAGGCAGCCGTACACCACCGAGATCGTCATGGCGTCCTTGAGTACCTGACGCGCGCGGTCGCCCTTGCCCGCGCCGGCGTTTTGCGCCGTGAGTGCGCTGACGGTGGCACCCATGGAACTCGGCACAATGAACAAAAAGCTGATCATCTTCTCGACCAGGCCCACGGCGGCGGCATCAACCAGACCGCGGTGGTTGGCGATGACGGTGATAAACATAAACGCCACCTGGATGCAGCCGTCCTGCACGGCCACGGGCACGCCGATTTTAAGAATGCTGCCGAGCACCTCGGGCTGGGGGCGCAGGTCGCTGCGCTTAACGTGGATGTTTGTGCGACGGCTCTTAAGCCACACGAGCGCGAGGGCAACGCTGGCCGTCTGCGCGGTCACCGTGCCGAGCGCTGCGCCTACGGGGCCGAGCCCCATGTGGCCGATAAACAGAAAGTCGAGCGCGATATTGATGATGCAGGCTACGCCAATCACGTACATGGGCGAGCGCGAATCGCCTAGGCCGCGAAAGATGGCCGAGAGGATGTTGTACGCGGCGATAAAGGGAATGCCCATAAAGCAGATACGCAGGTAGGCGGCGGTTCCTTCGACCGCTTCGGCCGGCGTGCCAATGAGCGCCACGATCTGCGGACACAGTGCGAGCAGGACAGCGGCCAGCACCACCGAGACACCCATAAAGAGCGTGATGGTGTTGCCGCTGTCTCTTATACACATCTGACGCTGCCGA
>CABSNA010000257.1 GCA_902478865.1 uncultured Collinsella sp. | reverse complement strand
GGTCGGAGGGGTGGCTTTGTAAAGCCGTTTGTCTCCACCCGCGTAGCGGGTGGTTCAAAGCTGGCCGCTGCGCGGCCAGCGGACTAAAGTCTTGAACAAAAAAAGCCGCTCAACCAGCGGCTTTTCTTATTTGAACATGAAAAAAAGGCGACCGCCCTTTGTGGACAGTCGCCTTTGTTAATTGTTGTAAAGCTTGTCTTAAGCGCGGGTCTTGATCTCCTCGGTCACCTTGGCAACAAACTCGTCAACACCCATCTGAACGGTCTCGTTGGAGCGATCGCGGACGGAGATGTTGCCGACCTCGACTTCCTTCTCACCCAGAATGAGCATATAGGGCACACGGTCGATGCTGCGGGCCTCGCGAATCTTGTAGCCGATCTTCTCGTCGCGGTCGTCGCAGACCACGCGGATGCCGGCCTCCTCCAGCTTGGCGCACACCTCGTGGGCGTAGTCGCGGCTCTTCTCGGAAACCGGAAGTGCCTTGACCTGCACGGGAGCCAGCCAGGTGGGGAACTTGCCCGCAAAGTGCTCAATCAGAATACCGATGAAACGCTCGATGGAGCCAAAGCATACGCGGTGCAGCATGATGGGGCGCTTCTTGGTGCCGTCGGCGTCCACGTACTCCAGGTCAAAGTTGAGCGGCATCTGGAAGTCGAGCTGGACGGTACCGCACTGCCAGGTACGGCCGAGCGAGTCCTCCAGGTGGAAGTCGATCTTGGGGCCGTAGAAGGCGCCGTCGCCCTCGTTGACCTCGTAGTCCATGCCCAGCTTCTCCAGAGCGGTGCGCAGGCCCTCCTCGGCGCGAGCCCAGTCCTCGTCCGAACCCATGGAGTCCTCGGGGCGGGTGGAAAGCTCAACGTGGTACTTAAAGCCAAACTTCTGGTACACGGAGTCGATGAGGTTAACCACGCCCACGATCTCGTCGGTCAGCTGGTCGGGACGCACAAACAGGTGGGCGTCGTCCTGGTTAAAGCAGCGCACGCGGAACAGGCCGTGCAGGGCGCCGCGCAGCTCGTGGCGGTGCACCAGGCCAATCTCGCCGGCGCGGATGGGCAGCTCGCGATAGGAATGCGGCTTGGAGGCGTACACCAGCACGCCGCCCGGGCAGTTCATGGGCTTAATGCAGTACTCTTCGTCGTCGATGACGGTGGAGTACATGTTGTCCTTGTAGTGGTCCCAGTGGCCCGAGGTCTTCCACAGCTGCTTATTCATGATGAGCGGCGTGGAGATCTCCACATAGCCGGCCTTGTGGTGAATCTCGCGCCAGTAGTCCAGCAGCGTGTTCTTAAGGATCATGCCGTTGGGCAGGAAGAACGGGAAGCCGGGGGCCTCATCGCGCATCATAAAGAGGTCCATCTCGCGGCCGATCTTGCGGTGATCGCGCTTCTTGGCCTCCTCCAGCATGTGCATGTGCTCGTCGAGCTCTTCCTTGGTGGCAAAGGCGACACCATTGATGCGGGTGAGCATCTTATTGTCCTTGTCACCCTTCCAGTAGGCGCCCGAGACGCCGGTGAGCTTAAAGGCCTTAAGGGCCTTGGTGTAGCAGATGTGGGGGCCGACGCACATGTCGATGTAGTCGCCCTGCTGGTAGAAGGTGATGCGGGCGTCGTCGTCCAGGTCGCCGATGTGCTCGACCTTGTACTTCTCGCCGCGCTCCTCCATAAGAGCGATGGCCTCGGCGCGGGGCTTCTCGTACACGGAGAACTTGAGGTTCTCCTTGACGATCTTTTTCATCTCGGCCTCGATCGCGGGGAAGTCGTCCTCGCTAATCTTAACGCCCTCGGGCAGGTCGACGTCGTAGTAGAAGCCGTTGTCGGTCGCGGGGCCGTAGGCGAAGTCGGCCTCGGGGTACAGGCGCTTGATGGCCTGCGCCATGATGTGCGCGGCGGAGTGGCGGATGACGTGCGTGACCTCGTCCTGCGGGAGCTCGGCCACCGAACCGTCATTGTAGAGTGCCTTCATGGGTATGTTTTCTCCTCTCGGATGCCTGGTGCAAGTGCGTGCGATGCGCTCGGCGTTTTTGACTTGCATCATTATAGGCAGGTTGCCTTGGTATACAAGCGCCCGCCGCACCTTAATGGCACGGCGGGCGATTTTCTACGCATGCTTCATCGTGTGGGGGCGGGGTGTGGGGCGCGCGTGGCTTGCGGCGTGCCCGTGGTTTGCGGCCGGCCCGGCGATGGATGCGTTACTGGATGCGAGTTCGGCAGTAGGGGCATACCTTCCAGTGCGCATCGAGCGGGCGATGACAGCTGGGGCATACGTTGCGAACCTGGGTATCGCACACCGGGCAGACGACGAAGTCCTTCTCGATGGGCGCGCCGCACTGCGGGCAGGTGCCGTACTGGGCAAGCTGGCGTTCGCGCAGAGCCATGTCCAGCTCCTGCTCCTCGCGGTCGGACGCGTAGGAGTGCGGACGCAGGACCAGGTAGGCAATGAGGCCCACAAACGGGATGAGGGCGATGATGCCCCATGCCACGTAGGCGCTGGCGCCGCGGCGGCGAGCGTCGATGAACACATAGACGACCGACAGCAC
>CABSNA010000256.1 GCA_902478865.1 uncultured Collinsella sp. | reverse complement strand
GGGCCGGCCGGTCCGGCCCTCAGGGTATCGGGTTCCCACATTCATCCGCACATGTTCGGATGAATGTGGGAAGTGTTCGGATGAAGTTGATAATCAAGGCTCTGCTTTTCCTACAGCGCACGATTTGGGCGTCCCCGCCTGCGCTATACTCCCCTCTAGAAGTGTTCCTGATTCGATAGGAGACTACATGTCCAAAGCACTCGACCCCAAAGACACCTGCGTCCTCGTTACCGGTGGCGCCGGCTTTATCGGCTCGCACACCGTCGTTCAGCTGCTCGAGGGTGGCTACCAGGTCGTCATCGTCGATGATCTCTCCAACTCCAGCGCCGTCGCCGTCGACCGCGTCAAGACCATCGTGGGCGACGAGGCCGCCAAGAACCTCACCTTCTACGAGGCCAACGTGCTCGACCGCGATGCGATGAACAAGATCTTCGATACCCACCAGATCGACCGCGTCATCCACTTCGCCGGCTTTAAGGCCGTCGGCGAATCGGTGAGCAAACCCGTCGAGTACTACCACAACAATATCGAGAACACCCTGGTGCTCATTGACGTCATGCGCAACCATGGCTGCAAGTCCATCATCTTCTCGAGCTCCTCGACCGTCTACGGCGACCCGGACAACCCGCCCGTCACCGAGGAGGATCCTAAGAAGCCCGCGACCAACCCCTATGGTTGGACCAAGTGGATGATCGAGCAGATCCTTATGGACGTCCACACCGCCGACCCCGAGTGGGACGTCGTGCTGCTCCGTTACTTCAACCCCATCGGCGCTCATCCGTCGGGCCTGATCGGCGAGGACCCCAAGGGCATCCCCAACAACCTGGTGCCCTATGTCGCCCAGGTCGCCGTGGGCAAGCTCGAGGCCGTTCAGGTCTTTGGCAACGACTACCCCACCCCCGACGGCACCGGCGTGCGCGACTACATCCACGTGTGCGATCTGGCCTCTGGTCACGTTGCCGCCCTTAACTGGATGAACGGCAAAACCGGCGTCGAGATCTTTAACCTGGGCACCGGCACCGGCACCTCGGTACTCGAGGTCGTCGCCGCCTTCTCCAAGGCTTGTGGCAAGGAGCTGCCCTACGTGATCCGCGAGCGCCGCGCCGGCGACATCGCTGCCAACTGGTGCGATGCCTCCAAGGCCGAGCGCATGATGGGCTGGAAGGCCCAGTACGACATCGCGGACATGTGCCGCGATAGCTGGAACTGGCAGAGCCACAACCCCAATGGCTTCGCCGACGCCGAGTAGCAAAAACCTACATACCGCTCTTGCCCCGATCTCACGTTGTGAGGTCGGGGCTTTTTTCATGGCATGTAACCATTCGCCGAAAATCGACCAACTTTTTTATCTTGCCTGTACATGTTTAAACAACATGTTTTACAATAGGCGTATCGAATCAGAACATCGGAGGCGGACTGCACACCCATCGGCAGGCCGACCCCACAACAAGAAGGTTGGTGAGCGCATTCATGGAGCGTGCAAGCGGCGTCCTCATGCCCGTCTCATCTCTGCCCGGACCATACGGAATCGGCGGCTTTGGCTGGAATGCCTACGACTTCGTCGATTTTCTCGCCTCGTGCAAACAACATTACTGGCAGATTCTGCCCCTTACGACGACCAGCTATGGCGATTCGCCCTATCAGTCGTTCTCGGCCCGCGCAGGCAACCCCAACTTTATCGACTTTGCCGAGCTTATCGAGGCAGGGTATCTGGAGCATCGCGATATCGATGGCGTGTATCTGGGATCCGACCCCAGCAATGTCGACTACGGTGCTATCTTTGGCGGCCGCCGTCAGATTCTCGACCGAGCCGCCGAGCGCTTTGCTGCCGACAAGCCGGCCGATTTCGATGACTTTATCCAGGCCAACGAGGACTGGCTCATCCCCTACTGTGAGTTCATGACCGTCAAAGAGGAGTGCGGTCTCAAGGCGTTTTGGGAGTGGCCCGCGGAGCTCCGCACCCGCGGCGAGGCTTCCGCCAAGGTCTGCGCCGACCATCCGGCGCGTATGCTCTACCACCAGATGACGCAGTACTTCTTCGATCGCCAGTGGAGCCGCCTCAAGGCCTATGCCAACGAGCGCGACATTCTCATCATCGGCGACCTGCCCATCTATGTCTCGCGTGACTCCGTCGAGATGTGGGCGACGCCTGAGCTCTTTAAGATCGACGCCGCCGGCAATCCGGTGAGCGTCGCCGGCACGCCGCCCGACCAGTTCTCGGCCACCGGCCAGTACTGGGGCAACCCCATCTACAACTGGGACGCCATGGAGTCCGACGGCTTCTCCTGGTGGGAGGGCCGCATTCGCGCCGCCCTCGACATGTACGACGTCATCCGCCTGGATCACTTCCGCGGCTTCGAGGCCTATTGGGAGGTGCCGTTCTCCTCGCCCGATTCGTCCTACGGTTCGTGGACGCAGGGTCCCGGCCTCAAGTTCTTCAAAACGCTCGAGGAAAAGCTCGGCACGCTGCCCATCATCGCCGAGGACCTGGGCTTCCTCACCTCCGGCGTCATCGACATGCGCGACAACTCGGGCTTCC
>CABSNA010000255.1 GCA_902478865.1 uncultured Collinsella sp. | reverse complement strand
TCGGCCGTGACGGCGGCATGCACCACCGCGTCGCAGGTCTCCCCCGCCGCCTTCACTACCGGCCACTCGGCAAGCAGCTCGTTGACGGAGGGAATGGCGCGCAGGCGGGCGCGCACCTCATCGGACATGTTCTGGCTATCGCTCATGTGCGGCCTTTCAAAACCAAAGGTGAATCAATCATTCGAACGTCAAACTATCAGCCAATTCGATCGGCTGAGTCAATCAATCGCTATTATCCCCGCGCGCCGCGATCTTTTCCACGCGAACGGCGTTTTCCTGAGTGAGCGCGGCGCCCGTCAACGGATCCCAACGCAACGGTGTATGGTCGAGCGGGCCGACGCCCAAGGCTTGAGCGCCGCCGGCATCGGCGCCAAACGAACGTCCGCCGGGAGCGGCCGAGGTGAAGATGCACGCCGGATGCAGATAGGGCGTCGTCTCCACGCGCACGCGGTCGCGGCCCATATCGCTCACGAGCTCGACGATCTCGCCGTCGGCGATGCCCATGTGCGCAGCAGCATCGGCATTCATCTGCACGGCATCCAGGTCCGATCCAGCCTCGGCGGCACCTTGAGCCGCAAGCCTGCGCGAGGTGTGCGACTCAAAGGGACGGTTGCCACTAATGAGGCGAAACATCCCCGGGCCGGGCTCCACCATGGGCGCAATCCAGTTGGGCACACGACCCATGCCGACTCGTTCCCATACGTCGCTTGCCAGCGCAATTTTGCCGCCGGCAAGCGGAATCACCGGCTCACCCGTGCGCGACGGCAGCGCCACGCCCGTATCGGCCCAGCCGCGCTCCTTGAGCTCGTCCAGATCGATCCCAAAAGGCGCCACCTGGGCAGCCGTCAGATCGTCAGACGTAAACTGGAAATACTCGCCCACGCCACACGCCTGCGCCAGACCGGCAAAAATCTCCCGACCGGGACGTGTGCCGTCATGCTGCACGGGCAGCACGGCGTTGCGGTAGAACACGCGCGAATCGTTGACGCCCACGACTGTGCCCACACCGCGGTCGGCCTCCAGATACGTCACGTCGGGCAGCACGAAGTCAGAAGCACGCGCCGTCTCGGACCAACGAATATCAATCGTCACAAGCAAGTCGAGCTGCTGCAAAATACCCAACCAAGCCTGTGCATTGCCATAGCCCGCACCGGGGTTACTGGCATAGACGATGAGCCCACGCAAATCGCCGGCAAGAATCGACTGACCGATGGTCGTGCACAGGCCGCGCATCGGATCGACTAGTGGATAGCGTTCGGACCCCAACTTGGGCTCACGCGGCATCGACGGCGTCGCGAAACGCGTAGGGTCCAAATCGCCCAACACAAGCGGCGTGGGCGGGTTGAGGGCACCGCCCTCATGCCCGATGCAGCCCAGCAGCACATCGACCAAGCAGATAGCGCGCGCGGTCTGGGTGCTATTGGCATACGCGATGCCGATGCCACCATGAAAGCCTGCATCCACCACAGCGGCAGGCGCGGCGGCAGCTAGCTCGCGCGCCGTGGCGACAATCTCTGCGGCCGGCACGTCGCACATCGACTCGGCCCACTCGGGCGTCCAAGCACTGGCCGCCTGCGCCAGCTCGTCAAAGCCTGTGGCGTAGCGGTCCACGAACTCGTGATCGTACAGGTCCTCGGATACCAGCACATGTGCGATACCCAGCAGCAACGCCAGATCGCAT
Organism: uncultured Collinsella sp.; assembly: GCA_902478865.1. Taxonomy (GTDB): domain Bacteria; phylum Actinomycetota; class Coriobacteriia; order Coriobacteriales; family Coriobacteriaceae; genus Collinsella. Next base: position 863 of record CABSNA010000255.1, on the reverse strand, counting down.
CCAGGACGTACGCGCAGCCAGCGGTCGGCAAGCGCGGCCGAGCCGCTGCGCCGGGGGTCAACCACGATGATCTTCGCCCCGCGCCGGCGCGCATCGTTGAGCGCGTCAACGGCCCCCATCGTCGACGAATCGACAATGGAACGCCCCAGGTACATGATGCAGTCGGTATGCGCAAGGTCGGAGGCGGGGCTATAGCCCAGGCTGTGCTCCCAACCGGTAAGTCTGCTTACCTCGCAGGCGCCATCGGCACCGTACACGTTGGGCGAGCCCAGCGCATGCATAAAGCGATAGGCCCAGTAGCGGTCGAACGAGGGCACACCAAGTGTCATGCCCAGCGCACGGGGCCCGCGCTCGTCAACAATTCCCAAAAGACGCTCGGCAATCTGAGCAAACGCCTCGTCCCAGGTAATCGCATCAAACCCCGAGCCATCCCGGCGGCGTCGCATGGGGTGCAAAATCCGGTCGCGCTCGTCAAACGGCATTGCCAGGCGATGGCGCCCGCGGGCGCACAGGGCACGCGCCGCGCACGGATGTCCCGGCACCGGCAACTCGGCCACCACGCGACCGTCCTCAACGCGTGCCGCAAAGGCGCAATCGGCATAGCATCCCCCGCATGTGGTCACCACGGCGCGACCGTCACGCTTCACAGCAGATGCCATCTCGATTACCCCTTTCACAAGCCAAACACAACAGGCCAACAGCCCGGGAACGAGCCCCAGGCCAAAAAAGCCTCCCGCACGGCAACGCCCCGCGGGAGGCCCAACGTCAAACAGACGGTATCTTACGCCTCGGACTTCTTGGCGTAGACAAACCAGTAGCCGAGCGCGATCAGAACCGCGCCGCCCACGATGTTGCCCAGCGTG
>CABSNA010000254.1 GCA_902478865.1 uncultured Collinsella sp. | reverse complement strand
ACAATCTGGTGGTCATTGCCAAGGGGCCGACGACGGCTATCTGTGGCGTTGAGCGTGTACTGCTGCCGCTCTCGGGTCCGGCTTCTCTGGCAACTGCCGGTTCAGGTGATGTTCTCGCGGGTATTTTGGCCGGCACGCTTGCCACCATGCGCGACGAGATGGATCGTTGGGAGTTGCTGTATTCGTACGCCGTCGCACTTCACAGCTACGCCGGTTTTGCCGCGGCGACGGAGTATGGTGAGAAGAGCGTTATCGCGACCGATCTTATCGACTTGATCGGTCCTGCCATGGAGCTGGCGGCAAAGGATGCGCTCGAAGATCTGGGAATCATGGACGAAGGGTCGGATGACTAATCATGAATAAAGCCGATTTGACGCGCTGGTCCTGGGTCGAGATCGACCGCGGGGCGCTCCGTCGCAACACGAGGGCCTATAAGAACTTGCTGAATCCACGTCAGCGCCTGTGCTGCGTGGTCAAGGCCGATGCTTATGGTCATGGAGCTGTTGAGTGCGCCAAGATCATGTATTCGGCCGGTGCCGACATGTTTGCCGTGGCGACGGTTAACGAGGGCGTTGAGCTCCGACAGGGCGGGATTACGAAACCCATCCTCATCCTAAGCGAGCCGCCTATCGAGGCCATTCCGACGTTGCTCGAGTTTGATATCATGCCTTCGGTCTATACGTCTGATTTTGCTCTTGCGTATGGCGAATGTGCCGTCGCGGCGGGCAAAGTGGGCAAGTATCATCTCGCCATCGAGACGGGCATGAATCGTATCGGCGTTCACTACACGCAGGTGCTCGACTTTGTCCGCGGTATAAATTTCCATCGCGGTATTCAGTGCGACGGCGTATTTACGCACTTCGCCACGGCCGATGAACCTTCGGGCTGGGACTACAAGCTGCAGTGTCAGCGCTTTACCGAGGCCGTTCAGGCCATTAAGGATGCGGGTTTTGAGTGCGGTATCGTGCACTGCGCCAACACGCCGTCCTCGATGCTCGACCCCTCGATGCATTTTGATATGATTCGCGCCGGCGTTGGCTTGTATGGCATGCAGCCGTGCGAGCTGAGTGGCCGCGTGATGCAGCTTGATCCCGTTATGAGCGTCCATGCGCGCGTGACGCGCGTGGCACACCCTGCGATGGGTGAGGGCGTGGGCTACGGTTTTACCTACCGCGTACCGCGTACGCGCGTTCAGATCTGCACGCTGCCGATCGGTTATGCCGATGGCCTATCGCGTACGCTTTCCAATCGTATGGATGTGCTGTATCGCGGCGAGCGTGTGCATCAGGTTGGCAATATCTGCATGGACCAGTTTATGGTCGCCATTCAGTCCAACCCGGCACACGAGATTCCCGAGGCCGAGTATGGTGACGAGATGATCATTGTCGGCCGCGATGGCGATGCCGAGATCACTATGGACGAGATGGCCCGACTGCGCGGAACGATTAACTACGAGGTCGCCTGCGGCTTTGGCATGCGTCTCGACAAGGTCTACGTGTAGGAGCCGCTATGGGCGTCATGCACATCCCGGGCCATACCCATCAGGCACCACGTGAGGTCGCACTCGAGGAAATTGAGGCCGTTCTGGGCGATTGTCACCTCTGCCAGCTCTACCAGTCGCGTCACAATATCGTGTTTGGCGCGGGAAACCCCCGCGCTCGCGTGATGTTTATTGGTGAGGCGCCGGGCCGCAATGAGGATTTGCAGGGCGAACCCTTTGTGGGGGCGGCAGGCGAGGACCTCAACGGCATTTTGTCCCTGGCGGGTCTTAAACGCGAAGACGTCTACATTGCCAATGTGCTTAAGTGCCGCCCGCCGGGAAACCGCAATCCGCGCCCCGAGGAAGTGCTGGCTTGCTCGCCGTTTTTGCGTGAGCAGATTCGTAGCATCTGGCCCGATATCATCGTGACGCTCGGCAACCCCGCGACGCACTTTGTGCTTAAGACCGAGATTGGCATTACTAAGCTGCGCGGTAGGTTCCACCAGATGGGGCATTTTGTAGTAATGCCCACGTTCCATCCGGCAGCAGCGCTGCGCAATCCGGCGTGGCAGGAGCTGTTGGAGGAAGACTTTAAGATGCTGGGCGACTATCTGGAGCGACATCCCGCACCAGAGGACGCCTCGGAATAATAAGGAGCATATATGTCCCTGGAGCGCCTGGGGGTAGGTACTTACAAAACGACTTGCGCTGCCGATACGGAGTACTTTGGCGAGCTAATTGCACCGTGCCTTGAGGACGGCGATGTGCTCATCCTGACCGGCGGCCTGGGAGTGGGCAAAACTCACTTTACCAAGGGCGTCTCGCGCGGGCTGGGCGATGAGCATATGGTTACGAGCCCTACGTTTGCGCTCATGGCCGTTCACGATCAAGGTCGTATTCCGCTGTTTCACTTTGATCTATACCGCCTGGAGCATGCCTACGAGCTCGAGGATACGGGCATTTTCGATGTGCTGGGCTATGAGGGTGCTTGCCTGCTGGAATGGGGCGAACAATTCCAGGACGAGCTGACGGATGAGTATCTTTCGGTGACGCTCAAGCGTGATGAGG
>CABSNA010000253.1 GCA_902478865.1 uncultured Collinsella sp. | reverse complement strand
GCCGTTTGCTTGCCTGATGCCGTGTGAGCGGCTATCATACCCACCGTCGTCTCAAGACCGGGGCGTCCGAGCAGTTCGGGTCCGATATCCTGCTCGTTAAACCTAAAACCAAAGGAGTACATAATGATCAAGAAGGTCATGGAGGACTACAAGGTCCTGTTGCGGAGCATTCCCGCGGCAACGGTTTCGCTGTTTTTCGTGAGCGTCATCATGATGAACCTGCTGGCCAACAAAGAGCTCATCAGCCTGCCGTATCTGGCACTCGATTGCGGCTTTGTGGTGAGCTGGGTCTCGTTTTTGTGCCAGGACATGATCTGCAAGCGCTTTGGCGCCAAGGCATCCATCAAAATCTCTATCCTCGCGCTGCTGGTCAACCTGGCCGTGAGCCTGTGCTTTTGGGCATGCTCGCTCACGCCCGGCATGTGGGGCGCCTACTACGACACGGGCATGATCGAGGTCAACACCGCCCTTAACGCCACCATCGGCGGCACCTGGTACGTGGTGCTGGGCTCTTCGCTTGCCATGCTCGTTTCTGCCGTGGTTAACTCCACGCTCAACCAGTCGCTCGGCCGCATGCTCAAAAAGAATAACTTTGCGAGCTTCGCCTTCCGCTCCTATGTGTCCACGGGCGTTGGCCAGTTTATCGACAATCTAGTCTTTGCCATTGTGGTGAGCCACACGTTCTTCGGCTGGACCTGGGTGCAAGTCCTCATGTGCTCGCTGACGGGCGCTGTTGCCGAGCTGCTGTGCGAGGTCTTCCTAAGCCCCGTGGGCTACAAGGTCGTGCGCGGCTGGGAGCGCGAGAATGTGGGCTCCGAGTACCTCGAGCGCCACGCAACCGCCTAAGGAGCAAGTATGCGGGTTTTGATCACGGGTGCTTCGGGCGGTATCGGAGCCGCATGCGTGCAGCGCTTTTTGGACGAGGGCCACGAGGTCGTGGGCTTTGATCTGCTGCCGGCGTCGATCGAACACGAGCGCTACCGCCATCTGATTGTTGATGTCTGCGAGCCGGGCTCGTTTCCAGGCGACCTTGAACCCCAAGTGATCGTGAACGTTGCCGGTACGCAGGATTCGGCCGACGATATCGCCGCCAACCTGTGTGGCACCATCAACGTGACCGAGCGCTACGCTTTTGTGGGGGAGGGGCTTGTCGCCAAGCCGGCGCCCGCTATCAAATCCGTGGTCAATGTGGGGTCGGCGAGTGGGCATACGGGATCGGAGTTTCCCGCCTATGCCGCCAGCAAGGGCGGCGTTATCGCCTACACCAAGAACCTTGCAAACCGCCTGGCACCGCAGGCCATCGCCAACAGTGTGGACCCGGGCGGCGTTATCACGCCGCTCAACCGTTGCGTGATGGAAGACGAGCACCTGTGGAATCAGATTATGGAGCTCACGCCGCTTAAACGCTGGGCCACCGCCCAAGAGATCGCCGAGTGGATCTACTTTGTGGGCGTGACCAACCGGTTTATGACCGGACAGAGTCTGTTGATCGATGGCGGCGAGGCCGGCCGCACACAATTTATTTGGCCCGAATAGGAAACGCGCCCGGCGGAATGCCGTCGGGCGCGTTTTTGATGTATCGATTTTTAGCCGAGGCAAGTCCAGTTGACGGGGGTCGAGCCGTGCTGTTCGAGTAGCCGATTGGCTGCCGAGAAGGGACGCGATCCCATAAAGGCGGGGAGTTCTGCCGTGGCGCGGTTGGCCGAAAGCGGCGAGGGGTGCGTGGAGGCCAGGCAGGACTTGTCGGTTGCTTTGCCCGTGCCAGTTGCGACGAGCTTATCTTCGACCATCTGCTGGGCAAAGCGGCCCCATGCCAAAAAGACAACCGGTTGGGGCAGCTGACAGCAGCGCTCGATAACGTAGTCGGTGAGCGTGTTCCAGCCAAGCTTGGCGTGCGAGTTAGCGGCATGCTCGCGCACGGTGAGCGTAGTGTTGAGGAGCAGGACGCCCTGTTGTGCCCATGGTGTTAGATCTCCCGTGGCGGGAATGGGACAACCCAGATCGGCTTTGAGTTCCTTATAGATGTTGCGCAGGCTCGGCGGCAACTTGGTTTGCGTCGCGGGGACCGAGAACGACAGTCCCATTGCCTGGTTGGGTCCGTGATAGGGGTCCTGACCCAAGATGACAACTTTGACCTGGTCGGCCGGCGTGTAGGCGAGGGCATTGAGGATGTCGTCTTGTGCCGGGTAGATGGTCTGCTCGGCACGCAAAAGGGTGATACGCTCGAGCAGCTGGTTCGTAGTGTCACGTACCGGCTGCGGCGCATCGCCCAACCAAGTTGCTATGTTGCGGTCGCGGGTCGCGGCGTCCATGGGGCTCCTTTACGTCAGATGCTCTGCTGGCATCTATTGTAAAGGCGCACCGGTTGCCTTTATGCCGCGGCTGTATGAAGAGTGGGGCCTACGAGACGTGCTCGGGCGCTCCTGCCATGCGAGTCTGTCCATGCGCGCGAAGGCGCGGAAGCTCGACGGTTGCCACCATGACGCCGGTTAGGATGAGGGCGGCGCCAAAGAAGGCGATGGGGCTCAGGACCTCGCCGACCAGGAAGAACGAGAA
>CABSNA010000252.1 GCA_902478865.1 uncultured Collinsella sp. | reverse complement strand
AGCTATACGCCGCCCAAGACTGCAGTTCGTCAGCGTCAGCTCATTGAGGCGCTCCAGTGCGGCCCGGTCACGACGCGCGACCTCAACCTTCTCTATAACAGCATGTCGGCGACCATCAAGGCGCTCGAAAAACGCGGCGTCGTGGTGGTGGAGGGGCGCCGTGCTTGGCGTGGCTGCAGCGAGCAGACCTCGCTGTCCTCGGCAAGTGGCAAGGCGCCGGTCTTCCTTACCAACGGCCAGCAGCAGGCGCTCGCGCAGATTGAGCGCGCCCGTCTTGACGCCCACGGAGACGTGGTCCTTGTCGACGGCGTCACCGGCTCCGGCAAAACCGAGGTTTACCTTTCGGCGATTGAGCGCGTGCTGGCGGCCGGCCGATCGGCTTGCGTGCTCGTGCCCGAGATATCGCTGACGGCCCAGACCGTCGGCCGTTTCCGCTCGCGCTTTGGCGAGACGGTCGCAGTTTTCCATTCACGCCTTTCGGCCGGCGAGCGCCTGGACCAGTGGGATATGGTTGCCAGCGGTGCCGCGCGTGTGGTCGTGGGTGCCCGTTCGGCTCTCTTTTGCCCGCTCAGCGACCTGGGCCTCATCATCATCGACGAGGAGCACGAGACCAGCTACAAGCAGGGCTCCAGTCCGCGCTACCACGCGCGCGAGGTGGCGGCCGAGATGGCGCGGCGCTACCGCTGCCCGCTCGTGCTGGGCTCCGCCACGCCTTCAGCCGAGGCCCTCGACCGCTGCCGCCGTGGCACGTATAACGGCGCCACCTGGACGCGCATCGAGATGCCCGAGCGCCCGGGACACGCCGTGCTGCCGACAGTCCGCATTGCCGACCTGCGCCGCGAGTTCTCGCACGGCAGCCGCTCCATGTTCTCAAAACCGCTCATGGAAGGTCTGGAGCGCGTTGTTGAGCGGCGCGAGAAGGCTGTGCTGCTGCATAACCGCCGCGGCTTTGCGCCGTTCCTGATGTGCCGCGAATGCGGCTGCGTCCCCACCTGTAACCACTGCTCCACCGCGCTTACGTATCACGAGCGCACCCATACACTGCAGTGCCACACCTGCGGTTCGTCTTGGCGCGTGCAGCCGTATCCTGCGCCCACGAGCCGTTGCCCCAAATGTGGCAGTCGCTACCTGGCAAAAATGGGTCTGGGCACTCAACAGATCGAGGACGCGCTGCACCAGATGCTTCCCGAGGACGTCGCCATTATTCGCATGGATGCCGATTCCACGCGCGGCAAGGATGCGCACAAAAAGCTGCTCGAGCAGTTCGATGCCGCCGATTGTGCGGTGCTGCTGGGCACCCAGATGATCGCCAAGGGCCTCGACTTTCCCGAGGTCACGCTCGTGGGCGTGGTCAATGCCGATTTCGCCCTCAAGCTGCCGGACTTCCGCGCAGGAGAGCGCGCCTACGACTTGCTGGAGCAGGTTGCGGGCCGCGCCGGCCGCGGCGATCGCCCCGGTGAGGTGATCATCCAGACCTACCTGCCCGAAGATCCGGTCATTCGCGCTGTCGCTGAGCACGACCGTTCGATCTTTACCGACTACGACCTGGACCAGCGCCGCGACGCGCTGTACCCGCCGTTTGTTCGCCTGGTCAACATTTTGGTGTGGTCGGCGAACCGAGACGACGCGCAGGACTACATCGGGCGCATTGCAAAGCTTCTTAAGCGCCGTTGGCATGCCGCCGCGCCCGACTTTTTACGGGCGGGGAGTGCCGTGCCGCAGGTGCTGGGCCCGGCTTCGTGTGTAATCGAGAGAGCCAAGGACCGTTATCGCTTCCATCTGCTTGTGAAGTCGCCCGTGGGGTACCATGTCTCTGATGATATCGACGCCTGTCTCAAAGAGGTGGGCTCTGTGCGTGGCGTGAGCGTGAGCGTTGACGTCGACGCCTATGATTTGATGTAACAACCCGAAAGGATGGCCATGGAAGCCAACGGAATCGTACTGTCGCCCGACCCTCGTCTGCGCCAGGAGTGCGCCGTCATCGAGGAGATCACCCCGGCAATCGAGGCGCTTGCCGAGAAGATGAAGAAGATGATGTTCGAGAACGGCGGCTGCGGCCTGGCTGCCCCGCAGATCGGCGAGCTCATTCAGCTCGTCACCATCGACTGCGACTACAGCGACAAGAGCGACTACGACCCGTACGTGCTCATTAACCCCGTCATTGTTGAGCAGAGCGACCATCTGGTGCCCTTTAGCGAGGGCTGCCTTTCTATTCCTGGCATTAGCTGCGAGATCGAGCGTCCCGACCATGTCGTCGTCGAGGCGTACGACTTGGATGCCAACCTGATTCGCTACGAGGCCTCGGGCGATCTGTTCTGCGTGTGCCTACAGCACGAGATCGATCACCTGCACGGTAACACCATGTTTGAGCGACTGAAGCCCATGCAGAGGCTCAAGGCCGTCAAGGAGTACCAGGACGCCCTGGCCCGCGGCGCTCGACCGGGCGAGACGGAGTAGGTCTCACCGTCCCCGGTGCTGAGCGCCCACATATCATCCCGTGCTCAAACATTCTCGCTTTGCTGCGAAACTGCGCGCGGGACGATATGTGGGCGCTCAGCACCGGGGACT
>CABSNA010000251.1 GCA_902478865.1 uncultured Collinsella sp. | reverse complement strand
GATTCGCCGTGGCGCGATGCGTTTTATTTCCACGAGGACGGCTCGTACGACTGCTGGTGGGGCGTGGGCAATATGCCCGCCATCAATGAGAGCTCCGAGCTGGTACGCGAGCGGCTCCTGGGCAAGGACGGCGTGATCCGTAAATGGCTGCGTGCCGGCGCTCATGGCTGGCGCCTGGACGTCGCTGACGAGCTTTCCGACGACTTCCTGGCCGAGATAAAAAAGGCCGTGCTCGCCGAGAAGCCCGACGCGCTGTTGCTCGGCGAAGTCTGGGAAGACGCCTCCAACAAGATTAGCTATGGCCATCTGCGTCGTTACCTGCAGGGCTCCGAGCTGGACTCTGCTATGGATTACCCCTTCCGCGACATGGTCATCGGCTTTTTGATGGGCTACAAGAACGCCTACCAAGCAGCCGAGGATATCGAGACCCTGCGCGAGAACTACCCGAGCGAGGCATTGTCCTGCGCGCTCAATCTGCTTTCGAGCCACGACCGCCCGCGTATCATCTCGGTGCTCGGCGGCGGCCCCGACGAGTCTCAACTGCCCGAGTGCGAGCGCAGCAAATGGCGCCTGGACGAGAACGCAATGGGCCTGGCCAAGAGCCGCTTTTGGCTCGCCACGCTCATGCAGATGACCTTCCCCGGCGTACCTTCGATCTACTACGGCGACGAGTACGGCCTGGAGGGCCTTACCGATCCGGGCAACCGCCGCACCCTGCCCTTGAAGGAAGACCTGCACGACTTCGATACGCTGGCTATTGTCAAGAACGCCTCTGCCGTACGCCGTGCACTGCCATTTATGATCGACGGTGAGATCAAGGCCTTCGCGCTCAACGACGAGGTGCTGGCATACAACCGCACGGGCAAGGATGGGGAGTCCGCGACGGTTATCATCAACCGCAGCCTGCGCAATTCGCACCGCGTGACGATTCCGGCGCTCGGCGAATGTGCGAGTGACGTGATCGGCGGTCACGAGTGCGAGATCCACAACGGTACGGTCACGCTCGATCTTTATCCGCTGGGTTCGTCGATCATCTATCACCATGCCGAGCAGCGCCTGCAAGAGCCGCTCGATCACGGCGCGGGCGTCGTGTGCCACATCACCTCGGTACCGACCGATGACGGCAAGCCCGGCACAATCGGCGCACCCACGCGTCGCTTTATCGACCATCTGGCCGCTATGGGCATGCGCTACTGGCAGGTTCTGCCTGTCAACCCCACGGACTTCTTCCGCTCCCCTTACGCCGGTCCTTCGGCCTTTGCGGGCAATATCGACCTGCTGCCCGAGAGCCACGAGGAGCTCGCCGCCGACTTTGAGACCTGGAAGGCCCGCGGCGGCGAGGATGCCGATCCGCTGTACACCGCGTTTAAACATCGCAATGCCGATTGGCTCGAGAAATACTGCGTCTATATGGCCGTCAAAAAGTACTTTGAGGGCGAATCGCGCCACGATTGGCCGGCAGATGTTGCGCGCTACAACGAGCATCTGATCGACGACAAACGCTTCCACGACGAGGCCGAGCTTCAGGCGTACATGCAGTACCGCTTTGACCTGGCCTGGTGCGAGCTCATGAACTATGCGCACAAGAAGGGCATCGAAGTCATCGGCGATATCCCTATGTACGTGTCCGACGATTCGGCCGACGCGTGGAGCGAGCCCGAGAACTTCTGGTTGTCCGATACCGGTAAGGCAATCGAGATCTCCGGTGCGCCGCCCGACAACTTTGCGCCCGAGGGCCAGGTGTGGGGCAACCCGACATTCCGCTGGGACCACATGAAGCAGAACGGCTATAGCTGGTGGATGGATCGCCTGCGTCGTGCATTTTCGCTCTACGACCGCGTGCGCCTGGATCACTTCCTGGGCTTCCACAGCTACTTCAGCATTCCCGCAGGCAAGGCCTGTGCCGACGGCCGCTGGCTTGCGGGCCCGGGCAAAGACCTGTTCCAGACCGCCTATGACGAGCTAGGTCCGCTTAACTTTATTGCCGAGGATCTGGGCTATTTGACGCCCGGCGTCCGTGCCATGGCCTCGACCTGCGGCTTCCCCGGCATGGACGTGCTGGAGTTTAGCGACTACGACGTCCGTTGCGGCGTGCATCCAACGCCTGGCAAGATCCTGTACACCTCGACGCACGATACGTCGACGCTCGCCGGTTGGTGCACGCGTTCCTTTGCGGGCGGCGACGAACCGAGCGGTGTCGAGGTGGCGGCCAAGCTGATGAGCGACGCGCTGGCAAGCGACGCTCCCCTGGTGATGATGCCGCTGCAGGATGTTCTGGGGCTTGGCGACGACGCGCGCATGAACGTACCGGGCGTCGCCACGGGCAACTGGACCTGGCAGGCTGACGAGGCCGACGTTGCGGCCGCCGAGGGCAAAACCGCACAGCTCCTGCGCAGCACGCATAGATTCTGGGGCGAAGCGTGATAAAACGCCCGATATAGGGTACAGTTACAGACGTTTGAATTTTTGCGGGCAGAGCGATCTGCCCGCTTTGTGCTGAAAAGGAAGTATTATGGCGCGCTACGATTACAAGTGCTCGAGCTGCGGCAACGTGTTTGAGGTTGAGCATCCCATGTCCGAGAC
>CABSNA010000250.1 GCA_902478865.1 uncultured Collinsella sp. | reverse complement strand
CCGGCGTTGTTGAGCGCGGTAACGGCGGCGGAGATGCTCTTGCCGTACAGGTTGCCCGGGACGGTGGCCTTGCCGGACTTCTTGGCAATGACGACGGTAATCGTGGCGCCGGGCTTCTGCTTGCCGCTGGGGTTCCAGCTGATCACGGTGCCCTCGGTAACCGAGTCGTTCTCCTGGTAGCTCACGTCGACGCCAAAGCCTGCCATATCGAGGGCGTTGCGCGCCTGGGCCTCGGTCATGTCGGTCAGGTCGGGGACGGACGTGGTATCCGGGCCGCTCGAGACCTTGTACGAGATGGTCGTGCCCTTCGCGACTTCCTTACCGGCTTCGGTGCCCTGCTCAAAGACCTGGCCCTCATCAGCCTCGTTGGCCTCCTCGGAGGCGTTGCCCTTCAGGCCAACGCTTGCCAGTGCGGCTTCTGCTTGGTCCTTGGTCAGGCCGACAAGTTTGGGAACCTCAACCTTTTCGGAGGGCTTGGGGCCCTTGGAGATTACCAGGTTCACCTTGGTGCCCTTGGTCTTCTTGGTGTTGCCGTTGGGCGTCTGCTCGGCGACCTTGCCCTCGTCGACATCGTCGTTGTAGCTTTGGTCGATGGTGCCGACCTCGAGGCCGGCTTCCTTGATCAGCTCGACGGCGGTCTGCTGGTCCTTGCCCAGCACGTCGGGCACGGTGACCTGCTCGCCGCCAAAGAGTCCTGTGGCAAAGGCCACCACGATGCCGATGACGGCAACCGCTGCCACCAGCGTAAGATCGTCGGCAGCGTCAGATGTGTATAAGAGACAGGTATTCTGGCCGCTCACGCCCGAGACGGGACGCACCATGGCGCGCGTCTGATCGGAAAGCTCGCGAGTCTTGGTGGCGCCCAGTTCACCGGGGGCACCGATGATGCGCGTGGGCTCCGAGACGTTGACGGCACGGCCCGACAGGTAGCTGTTGAGCACCTGACGCAGCTCGTCGGCGGTCTGGAAGCGGTTTGCCGGGTCCTTCTCCATGCACTTGAGGATGATGCGCTCAAGGTCGGCGTCGACACCGGAGTTGATCTGGCTCGGCGGAATAGGCAACTCGTTGACCTGCTTGAGTGCGACCGAGATAGCGTCGTCACCGTCAAAGGGGACGCGGCCGGTGGCGCACTCGTACATCACGACGCCCAGCGAGTAGATATCCGAGGTGGGGCCGAGGTCCTGACCACGGGTCTGCTCGGGGCTGACGTAGTGGGCGGTTCCCAGCACGTTGTTGTCTTGCGTGAGGTGGCTGTTCTTGGCGCGCGCGATGCCAAAGTCCATCACCTTGATGTTGCCGTCGGGCAGCACCATGATGTTCTGCGGCTTAATGTCGCGGTGGATGATCTCGTGCTTGTGGGCGACCGAAAGTGCGGAGCTGATCTGCGAGCCGATCTGGGCGACCTTCTTGGGGTCGAGGGCGCCGTGGCTCTTGATGCCGCTCTTAAGGTCGGTGCCGCGCAGGTACTCCATGACGATGTAATAGGTGTCGCCGTCCTTGCCCCAATCGTAGACGCCCACGATATAGGGTGAGGAGAGACCGGCTGCTGCCTGGGCCTCCTGCTTAAAGCGTGCGGCGAAGGTTGCGTCGCCAGCATACTGCGGCAGCATAATCTTGACGGCTACCGTGCGGTCGAGGACCTGGTCCTGTGCACGGTAGACGGTCGCCATGCCGCCTGTTCCCACCTTATCCTTGAGGAGGTATCTTCCCCCGAGGACCCTCTGTTCCATTCCTGCTCCTAACATAACTATTCGCTCAACGATGTGTGTAGTACCTACGATGTGGCCGCTGGGGCCGTTTGGCGCGTTGCCGCTAACTCTTCGGCCGCGGCGCGCCTCGGGTGTCCGATTCGATCATGGGCATCACGCTCCCTGTGCGGCAAGCGCCGCGGTCAGGACGATACCGGCGATCTTGGCGGCCTTGACGTCATGCTTGTCGAAATCCTCCAGCGTCAGATGTGTATAAGAGACAGGCCTTGACGTCATGCTTGTCGAAATCCTCCAAGGCCACCGAGATGGCGACCGTGGGTGAATCGTAAGGTGCAAAGCCAACGAACATCGAGTTGACGTTGGTGCCGCCGGTCTCGGCCGAACCGGTTTTGCCGGCGACCTTGACGCCCGGAATCTGGGCATCGGTACCGGTACCGGACTGGACAACCGCGAGCATAGCCTGCTTGACCTGGTCGGCCGTGGCGGAGCTGACGGCCTGCCCCAGCGAGCGGGACTGCGTGGTCTTGACCACGGTTCCGTCCGGAGCGAGTACCTGGGCTACAAAGTACGGGTCCATGACCACGCCACTGTTAGCGATGGCGGCGGCAATCACGGCGTTTTGCATTACGGTGGTCTGCGGGCCGGGCGTATGGTCCATGCCGACAGGCTGGCCGGCGCCGGCCCAGGCGGTCTCCCATTCGGTCATGAGCGACGGGTCGGCCATGATGGAGGCCGCGGAGGTCAGGTCCTGGCCGAGTTTTTGGCCGTAGCCATAGGCGTTGGCAAACTGCACGAGCGTGTTTGCGCCAACTTCGTTTGCCACCTGACCAAAGACGACGTTGGAGGACACGGCAAAGGCCTGCTGCAGGCTGATGGTGCCGTAGC
>CABSNA010000249.1 GCA_902478865.1 uncultured Collinsella sp. | reverse complement strand
CCGGTCTTTTCGAATTGAACCTCGATCATGTCTCCGGCGACCGAGATCACGGTACCCGTGCCAAAGGTCTTGTGGCTCACGGTATCGCCTGCGGCAAAGTCCTGCGATGCGCTGGCGCGATCAACCTTGCGCTCCACCGTCGGGGACACCTTGGACGAGGGCTTTTTGGCTCGCGGTGCGCCCGAGCCAAAGGTCGAGGCAACACGGCCAGCGTCGGGCGAGACCCCACGATGGCGCTCGGTCCCGTAGCTGCTGCCACCAAAGAAATCGTCAAAGCTCGATCCGCCGCGCGAACCGGAACCGCCAGTCGAGCGCGTATGCGAACCGAACACCTTGCCGCCGTACATATCCGAACCCATGCCCGAGCCAAAGGTGCCGTGACGGTCGCCGCGCTTCTCCCAACCCGTGCCTTCAAAACCGGCAGAACCGATACCGCTAAACTCGATATCCTCAAACGGAATCTCGTTGAGGAAGCGCGAGCGCGGGTTGGCAGAGGTCGAGCCGTAGGTGCGACGCGTGGCCGCATAGGTCAGGAACAGGCGCTTACGGGCACGCGTGATGGCGACGTAGGCCAGGCGACGCTCCTCCTCGAGCTTACCCGGGTCATCGCTGCCGCCAAAGTCGTGCACGTGCGGGAAGATGCCCTCCTCCATGCCGGCCACGAACACCGCCGGGAACTCCAGGCCCTTGGCGGAGTGGATGGTCATCATGGTAATGGCATGCGTCTCGCCGGCCAGGGAATCCAAGTCGGAGCGCAGGGCCAGCCACTCCATGAGTGCCGGTAGCGCCTTACAGGTGAGCGGACCATAGGTGCGCTCAATCTCGTCGGCATGCACGGCACCCGCCGGCATCCCCGTCGGCGCGGCATACGCGTTGCCCGCGATGGCGGCGGCCAGGGCATCCTGCGGCGAGAGCGCCGGGGCGGCTAGGCTATCGAGCGGATTGGAACCTGCGGCATCGCGCGCGCCGACGAGTGCCTCAAACGAGGATGCCGGGGCAAATGGCCCCGGTTCGGGCGCGGGCGCGCTCACCACGACGGGCTCGGCGCCGGCAGGCACGTCGGCAACACCAGCTGCGCGCAGCTCTTCCAAGCTCTCGAGCGTACCCTCGATGTCCTCGTGCGTCTCCTCAAATTCGGCAGCGACGCCCAGGAATTCCTGGATGTTCTCGGCACGGCTCTCAGACTCCATGGTGCCCTCGGCGCGAAACGCCTGCAGCAGACCCGTCTTATCGACAATCATCTCGACGACGTCCTTGAGCTCGCCGTCCATGCGGCGGCCCTCGCGCACCAGCGACACAAAGCTTGACAGGCCATTGCGGACCTTGGCGCTAAACATGCCGGTTTCGGCACACGCAATCTCGCAAGCCTGGAAGAACGAGCAACGGTTGTCGCGCGCCAGCTGCTCGATTTTTTGGATCGAGGTGGAGCCGATGCCACGGCGCGGTGTGTTGATGACGCGCTTGACGCTCATCTCGTCGGCCGGGTTCACGATCATCTTAAGGTAGGCCATGACATCACGGATCTCGGCACGGTCGAAGAATCGCGTGCCGCCCACGATCTTGTAGGGCACACCCGCGCGCAGGAACATATCTTCGAGGATACGCGACTGGGCGTTGGTGCGATAGAACACGGCAATGTCGTCGTAGCTCGTGCCTTTGGCATGCAGCTTCTCGATCTCGCCGGCAATCCAGCGGCCCTCGTCGCGCTCGTCGCTCGCCTGGAAGGCCTGGATCTTCTCGCCATCGCCCTCGGCCGTAAACAGGCGCTTGTCCTTGCGCTGCGAGTTGTGGCGTACCACGGCGTTGGCGGCGTTCAGGATATGACCCGTGGAACGATAGTTCTGCTCCAGCTTGACGGTCTTGCAGTTTTTAAAATCCTTCTCAAAGTCCAGGATATTGGTGATGTCGGCGCCACGCCAGCTGTAAATGGACTGGTCATCGTCGCCCACGACCATGAGGTTTTGGTACTTGGCGGCCAGCAGGTTGGCGATTTCGTACTGGACGTGGTTGGTGTCCTGATACTCGTCGACGCTAATGTAGCGGAAGCGCTCTTGGTACTTATCGAGCACCTCGGGGCGGGTGCGCAGCAGCTCAAGCGCGCGCACGAGCAGGTCGTCGAAGTCCATCGCATTGGCGGCGCGCAAGCGACGCTCCAGCTCCAAGTAGACCTGTGCGGCCTTTTTATCGTTGGGGCTATCGGCGCTCTTGAGCATGTCCTCGGGGCCGATCATGGCGTTTTTGGCCGAGCTGATCTTGCTGCGGATCATGTTGATGGGAAACTGCTTTTGCTCGATGCCGAGCGCCTGCATAATGTCGCGCACCATGCGCTTTGAGTCATCGTCATCGTAGATGGTGAACTGACCGGTGTAGCCCAGCAGGTCGGCGTCCTCGCGCAGCATGCGCACGCACATGGCATGGAAGGTGCACACCCACATGCCGCGGGTACCGCTGGGAATGAGCGCCGCCAGACGCTCGCGCATCTCGGCCGCGGCCTTGTTGGTAAACGTGATGGCAAGAACCTGCCAAGGCTTAACACCCAGGTCGCCGAGCATATGTGCGATGCGGAAGGTCAAGACGCGGGTCTTGCCCGAGCCGGCGCCGGC
>CABSNA010000248.1 GCA_902478865.1 uncultured Collinsella sp. | reverse complement strand
GCCATGACGGGCGACGGCGTCAACGACGTGCTGGCGCTCAAGGAGGCCGACTGCTCCGTGGCCATGGCCGCCGGTTCCGATGCTGCGCGCAAGGTGGCCGAGATCGTGCTGGTCGACAACGATTTTGCCTCGATGCCCGCCGTGGTGGCTGAGGGCCGTCGCTCCATCAACAACCTGCAGCGCTCTGCGGCGCTGTTCTTGACTAAGACGCTGTTCTCGATGGGCCTGGCGGCGCTGTGCATCGCGTTTCCGCCGTATCCCTTCGAGCCGATTCAGATGACACTCATCAACTTCTTCTGCATCGGCGCGCCGGGCTTTGTGCTGGGTTTGGAGCCCAACAACGCCCGCGTGAAGGGGTCATTCTTGACCAACGTGCTCAAGCGTGCGTTGCCGGCGTCGCTGGCGGTCATAATGGCTGCGGCGCTCGATATCTTTGTGGCGCGCGTGTTCGGCTTTAACCAGCTCACCCTTTCGACCATGTGCCTGCTTACGTCGTGCGCGGCGAGCGTGAGCCTGATCTGGCGCATCTCGCAGCCGCTCACTCCCTTGCGCGTGGTGCTCTTTGTATTTGTCGTCGTCGGCATCTTGGCGGGTGTTATCGGATTCCCGGAGCTGCTGTCCATCGCCAACCTGTCGATTGGCGAGGCCGTTATCTTGCTGGCGATTGTCGTCTTTACCTGCACTGTGTACTTTAAGCTCGCCACGATGATGGACTCGCTTAAGCCGCGCCGTCGCCATGCTGCCACCGGCTTTGGCCGTGGCGTTCGCGTCCGTCTGGGCCGCGGCGGCAGTAAGGTAAGCTCGACGAGTTCAACTGCCCAGCGTTTTGCCAAGCGCGTCGCCGCCGATATGGCGCAGCGCCGTGAGGAGCGCACCGCTCGCGAGGCCGAGGTTCGCGCGCTCGAGGGTGTGGAAAAGGCCCAACCCAAGAAAAAGAAGAGCGCGGGTGCCAAGCGCTCCCGTGTGACCAAGTCCGCCCAGGGCATTAAGGTCTCGATGCCGAGCAAAAAGAAAAAGCCCGCAAAGAAAGCCTAGTCCCAGTCGCCCCGGGGATGATTTTTCTGGCGATGTTGAATTGGTGCCTTGCTCCTGTGGGGGCGTGGCGATGCTATGCTCTAACCTCGACTGTATGAATTGCTCCGAAAAGAGGAAGCCGTGATTTGCCCGCATTGCCTTAAGACCATAGAGGACGGCGCCTCGTTCTGCCCCTATTGCAACGCATACGTTGGTCCGGGCGACGGTCCCGAGCATACCGAGTTCGTATTCTGCGATGGTTGTGGCGCACGCCTTTCCCCGCATGATCGCACCTGTCCCAAGTGCGGGCGCCCCGCCCCGGGCATCCTTTCCAAAGACGCGGCCGCATCCGATCTGGCGGCGGGCCGCACGGCCGGCTTTCCGCGCTTGACGCAGGAGCAGATTGATACCGAGGTGCCCCATGCGCCGGCGTCTGCCGCCGCGGTACTCTCGGATGCCGCCGATCCCAACGAGACTTGCGTACTGCCGGCCTTCGACAAGGACTTCGGCATCCCTAAGGTGGACATGCCGACGCCGGTTTCCCTGCACGACGATGCTCAGTCCAGCAAACAGAAGCCCAAGCGCAAGGTGCATCCCGACGAGGATGCCTACCACAAGCACAAGCGCCATATCCCCAAGCCGCTCATCGTCATCGCGGTTCTTGCCGTCGTTTGCGGCGGTGCCTATTGGTTCGTGACGGCCGATCCCATGGGTGTTATGCCCGGCTTCTATGACCAGTTTGGCCAGGCCGCGCAGACGACCTTCCCTACGCGCCAAAAGGGCGAGGCGACTGAGGACGATACCAAGCAAGACGATTCTGCCGAGGTGGTCCAGGAAGAAACCGTGCTCACCGATGATCAGCTCTATACCAGGCTCGACGGTCTGTATCAGGCCATCGTGTCCTACGGTGATGAGGACCAGATCGGCGAGGTCATCGATTCCTTTAACAACGGTTATCTCCGAACGCCGCTGTCCACCCGTCAGGAGCTGTCGCAGAGTGCCTATGCCCTGCGCGACCAGATTAAAAAGACGCAAGATGAGCTCAACAACCTTAAGTATCAGGACGATACGGTCTATGCGGACGACATCGCCCACTTAAAGCAGCTTGCCGAGTGGATGTATGAGCGCGTCGACGTGATTTGCCAGAGCTGGGACATCTCGCTGGCCATTCCCGATGGCGAGTCGATGAGTTCCCACCAAAGCGAGATCCTGGCGCCCATCGCGCAGAGTGGCAACAGCGCGCTGAACCAGTACGACGCCAATGTGGGTTCCTGGAAGCCGCAGCAGCGTTCCTAAAATTAGTTCGCCATAGTCGGCATAACCTACGTGCGCAATTGATGTAAGCGCATGCTTATTGCTACAATTCGTACAAATATGCTTTAAACGCACGAGGAAGGAACCACATGTTTGGTTTTAAGAAAGAGCTCTACACGCCTGAGTATCAGCTTGCCGGCGACGAGTGCGCCGTTATCGAGACGTCGAAGGGTACCATCAAGGTCAAGTTTGACGGCGAGGGCGCTCCCATTCATGTCGCGAACTTCTGCGAGCTTTCCACGATGGGTTTCTATGATGGCCTTAAGTTCCATCGCTATGTGCCCGGCTTTGTCATTCAGGGCGGCGACCCCAATACCCGCGATATGTCC
>CABSNA010000247.1 GCA_902478865.1 uncultured Collinsella sp. | reverse complement strand
CATGCGTGACACCTACGAGCACAGTGCCGAGGAGGCTCGTGCCGCGGTCAACGACTTTGGTCCGATGGTCGACGCCAAGACCGATGACCTGCGCGCCAAGGTCGACCTGGCCCGCGAGCGCATGGACCAGCTTCGCGAGCAGCTCAACGACGCCATCTCGGGCGGCAACGTGACGCCTGCCGCCGACGTCGTGGTCGAGAACGCCGTCGAGGCTGATACCGAGGCTGCGGAGCCCTCGACCGAGGCATAATGCGCGCCGGGGATTTTGTCGGCGCCAAGATCTATCGCAAGCCTACCGAGGACAAGCGCACCAAAAAGGACGGCACGCCGCGCAGCCCTAAAAAGCTCGGAAAGATTCACTTTCCGGTCTTTACCCCGGGCGGTACGCGCGTGGTCGGCTTTATGGTCCGCCAGTCCGATATCGCGGGCATGATCGAGCGTCCCGACCGATTCGTAGCGCTCGACGCCATTGGTGTCTACGAGGGCGCCATTGCGGTCGATGACGTCAAGGACACGTACGATGCCGCCGCTGCCAAGCGCCTCGACATCAACCTGGACGATTGCATCATCTGGGTCGGTATGGACGTGCGCACGGAATCGGGCGACGTCGTGGGCTATTGCTCGGATGTGGAGTTCAAGCCGCGTTCGGGCATCGTGCAGGCATTCTATGTGACCGCCGGTGCTGCTTCGAGTGTTTTGGTTGGTGACACGCAGGTGCCGCCGACGATGCTGCGCGGCTACGAGAACGGCGCGATGGTCGTCTCGGACGAGGTCAAGTCGCTCGGGTATTCGGGCGGTGCGGCTGCCAAGGCCGCCGAGGCCAGCGTCGTGGTGGGCGACAAGGTCAAAAAGGGCGCCAAGGTGCTCGACGACAAGGGATCGGTTGCCGTGGACAAGGGCAGTCGCGCACTGGGCAAGCAGCTCGGCAAGACGCGCGGCATGTTCAAGGCCTTTAAGGACGAATACCAAAAGGCGAGCGGGGGCTCGTCAAAAGCTAGCAAATAGCGACGTACCAAATGATGGGAGGCGAGCCGGAGACATGTTGCTCCGGCTCGCTGTGTTTATGGGGGAGGGCACATGCGTCAAAACGGATCTAACTTAAACGGGCACTCGGGTGCGCGTCCGACGGCGCGCCGCGACCTGGGGCAGCTGCCCAGCGGTCAGCGTCGACGTCGCCGTAAGCCCGGCGCGATGTACCTCAACCATAGCCGTGGGTTTAGCGATCGCAGCGCGCGCATCGGCAACGGTCGCTCGCCGCGTCGACCGTCCCGTCTGCCCTATGCGCTCATCGCCGTGGGTTGCGCGCTCGTGCTGTTTATCGCTGCCGTCGTGGGCTACGTCAACCGCAGCGTGGACGTGGAGCTCAACGGGCAAAAGACCGCGGTGCGCGTGGGCTCTACGTTGCAGAATCTTATCGACGATCAAAGCCTGACCGAAACGTACGACGCCGGCGATCTGCTGGCCGTCGACGACAGCGTGCTTAAGCGCCATGGCGGCGAAAAGCTGTCGGTGAAGGTCGACGGCAAGCGCGTGAAGCAGGGCAAATGGGATAGTCGCGAGCTTACGGGCGGCGAGAAAGTGACGGTCAAGGACGGCCGCAACATCTATGAGAAGCACGAGGTCCAGGCCACGACTATCGAGCCAAAGCTTAAGGTCGAGGGCACGGGTGCCATTGAGTATGTCAAAACCTGGGGCGTTCAGGGCCGCTCCGAGGTGTGGGTCGGCGAGCAGTCGGGCAAGACGCAGGACCGCGGCGAGGTCGTGCCCGCCACCGACTGCGTAGTCGAGTGCGCGAGCGTAGCGCCCAAGGGCAACGAAAAGTACGTGGCCCTGACATTTGACGAGGGTCCGAGCGGCGCGACCAAGCAAATCTTGCAGGTGCTCAAGGAAAAGGGCGTCACGGCGACGTTCTTCCTTTCGGGCGATGCCGCGGAAGCCTCGCCCGCTACAGCCAAAGCCATTGTCGATGCCGGGTGCGAGATCGGCTCCAACAGCTACAGCGATGATTCGCTCAAGGGCGAGGATCGCGAGACGGTGCGCAAGCAGATCACAAAGGGCACCGAGGCGATTAAGTCGGCGACCGGCGTCGAGACGATGTTGCTGCGCGCCCCCTACGCCGCGTTTGACGAGCAAAACTGGATCGACTCGATGGACCTGGTGTCCGCCGTGGTTTCGTGGAATATCGATTCGGGCGACTGGCTGCTCAACGGCGCCGACGAGCAAGTATCGACCGTGCTCGACTCGATGACGCCGGGCAATATTGTGCTGCTCACCGATAGCGATGAATGCGCCGAGCAGACGCTCGAGGCGCTGCCGCAGATTATCGATGGCCTTGTCGCCGACGGCTACAAGATCGTGACGCTCAGCGACCTGGTCAAGACGGACACGGCATTGAGTAAAAAGCTCACCTCGCTCACCAAGGTTTCCATGCCCAAAAACGCCGTGTTCCCCCAACTCCCCGAGGACGACGACACCACAGAGTAGTCATTGGGGACGTGCTTAAACGACTGGTCGTTTAGGGCGGTCTTAATCGCTTTGTCCCACCGTGCTCATCTGGCTCTATGTCACGGATACGTCAGCGTTTGGTATGCCTGCGATGTGCAGCGCATAAATTCGGTGCCGCAGTGCGATGCTGATGCTATAGTTACTGCGGTTAATGAGGGTCAAGAGAAAGGTTACAG
>CABSNA010000246.1 GCA_902478865.1 uncultured Collinsella sp. | reverse complement strand
GGAGTATGACAAGATGAAGCAGGCCTACGCTAACATCTGCGAGCGCTGCTATATCAAGGCCCTGCCCGTTGTTGCCGACTCCGGTGAGATCGGTGGCGATACCTCCGTCGAGTACATGGCTTTGGCCGACGCCGGCGAGGCTTCGCTCGTCTACTGCGACGATTGCGGCTTTGCTGCCGATGACGAGGCGGCAAGCACCAAGGTCGTCGTGACCGAGGGTCCTGGTGACGGTACGCTCACCAAGGTTGAGACTCCGGGCATGGGCACCATTGAGGCAGTTGCTAAGTTCTTTGGGTTCCCCGAGAACGGCACGCGCAAGTCGCTGGCACTCATCGACGCCGAGGGCAAGCCGGTCGTGGCCATTGTTCCGGGCGATCACGAGCTCAACGATTGCAAGGCCGAGCACGTCTTTGGCAAGGGCTATCGCATGATGACCGACGAGGAGCTTCAGGCGAACGGTCTGCACAAGGGCTTTATCGGACCGGTTAACCTGCCCGATGGCATTCGTCTGGTGTGCGACGAGAGCCTGCGCGATTCCAAGCAGTGGGCCTGCGGTGCCAACGAGGTCGATTATCACTTTACCGGTGCCTGCCCCGAGCGCGACTTTACCGTCGGTGAGTGGGCCGATCTGGTCACCGTTGTCGCCGGCGACCCCTGCCCGCACTGCGGCAAGCCGCTCTCCGCTGCCCGCGGCATCGAGGTCTCTCAGGTCTTCCAGCTGGGCACCAAGTATTCCGAGGCCATGGGTGCCACCTTTATGGACGAGGACGGCAAGGAGAAGCCGCTCATCATGGGCTGCTACGGCGTTGGTGTGTCCCGCTCGCTCGCTGCCG
The DNA here is from genome assembly GCA_902478865.1 of uncultured Collinsella sp. Lineage (GTDB taxonomy): Bacteria > Actinomycetota > Coriobacteriia > Coriobacteriales > Coriobacteriaceae > Collinsella. The sequence continues at coordinate 1,876 of CABSNA010000246.1, read as the reverse complement.
TCGTGGAGCAGCACAACGACGAGCACGGTATCGTCTGGCCGGTCTCCGTTGCCCCGTACGAGGTCGCGGTGATTCCGCTCGATCCCAAGAAGGAGGAGTGCGCTACCGTCTGCGAGCAGATCGTTGATGGCCTGTGCGCCGAGGGTATCGAGGTTGTCGTCGACGACCGCGACGAGCGTCCCGGCTTTAAGTTTGCCGACAACGACCTTATGGGCTTCCCGTATCAGGTCGTTCTGGGTAAGCGTGGCCTTAAGAATGGCACCGTTGAGCTCAAGGACCGTGCCACGGGTGAGCGCGAGGATGTGGCGATCGACGAGGTTGTCGCCAAGGTCGCCGAGCTTGTGAAGGCAGCACGCCGTTAATCGACGATTTCGCTTGTAGTTCGATATACGGGACGGCCCCGCATTTCTCCAGATCGGGGAGTGAACTGCACCCCAAAACTTGGACGGCTTAAATAAGAACTACGCCGCAAGGGGCTGGTTCCGGAACTCCTCCGGGGTCAGCCCCTTCAGTTTAACCTGCCTTCGCCTCGTGTTCCAATGGGCGACGTACGCGTCCAGGTCCGCCTTGAAGGACTCGAAGTCGGGCCATGTCCTTCCCCGGAAGAACTCGTCCTTCATGTGGCCGAAGACCTGCTCGGTGGCGCCGTTGTCGATGCAGTTTCCCTTTCTGGACATGCTCTGGACGATCCCGGCGTCCTTCAGCCTCCCGCACCATGCGGCGTGCTGGTACTGCCAGCCCATGTCGCTGTGGAGCACCGGCGTCGCGCCCTCGGGCATCTTCGCCAGCAGCTGGTCGAGCAGCTCGGCCTGCTGCGCCATGTTCGGGCTGGTCGACGTCGACCACGCGACTATCTCCTTGCTGCCGAAGTCGTACACCGGCGCGAAGTAGGCCTTGCCCCAGGGCTGCTTGAACTCGGTGACGTCGGTGCCCATCTTCTGCCACGGCCCGTCGGCGGCGAAGTCGCGCCCGATGACGTTCTCGAACGTCTCGCCCACGACGCCCCTGTACGAGTTGTACCTATGGTAGTCGGTCTCGCGGCGGATGCCGCAGCGGACCCCCATCTCCCGCATCATCTTGAGCACGGTCTTGTAGGCTATGCGCGCGCCCAGCTCGGCGCGCAGGCACATGGCGACCTGGCGGTGGCCGCACCCGTTGGCCGTACGCGAGAAGATCTCCGCCACCGCGTCCCGCAGCTCCGGGCGCGTCGGCCTGGCCGGGTGCGACAGCGCGTAGTAGTAGCTGGACCGGGCCATGCCGGCGCACTCCAGCAGGCGCCCCAGCTCGTACCCCTCCGCGCGCAGGGCGCTCACGGCCTCGACCTTCGCCCTGGTCAGATCCCGTCCCTCTCGACCAGGGCACGCAATTTTTTTAGGTAGGCCACCTCGGTCTCGAGCCTTCGGCAGCGCTCCTCGAGCTCCTGCTCGCGGGTGCGCCCGCGCGGCTTGGGGCCGGACCCCCTCGGCCTGCCCTTGGGCTTGGGCCTGAGCGCCTCGGCGCCGCCCTCGCGGTAGAGCGCGCACCATCTCTTGAGCGGCGCCAGGGACATGACCCCGAACGCCTTCATGGCGTCCCGCTTGCTCATGCCGCCGTCGACCACGGCCGAGGCGGCGGCGACCTTCTGCTCGTATGTGTACCTGGCCTGCTTTCCGTCCATGGATAGCAGCACCTCGCTTCCGAACGACCGGTATACGTAGAGCCATTGTCTCACGGTGTTGCGCGGGACCGACAGCGCCTTCGCCGCCGACTTGAAGCCGTGCCCTCGCTCGAAGAGCCCGATTGCCGCCTTCCTGGCCTCGATGTCGTGTTTCACTCTCAAGTCGACACGCATAAAAAGCCTCCCATTTCTCGTGTCCAAGAAATGGGAGGCGGTTCA
>CABSNA010000245.1 GCA_902478865.1 uncultured Collinsella sp. | reverse complement strand
CCACGGGCTGCGTTGCAAATGCCGATGCTCCTCGCGTCCAAGTAATATGCTGCAGTTGCTCGTTGACGGTTGCCAAAAAGCCCGAATGTTGTGGCCACGGCACCGCGTGGGGTACTGTGGCATCTGGTGGCATAACGCCCCAACCCGCGATGGACTGGCCGATCACGGCATACGATGCGCAGCCACAACCGTTTGCAGTTTCGTATGCAACGGGCACCACCATTTTGCCGTTGATATTCTCGGGTACGCCCAGCTCGATGTTCGATGGCGCTTGCGGAAAGCGGAGGACCTGACGGAACGTGAGGCTGTCGCCCAAATCATCCGACCATAGGGTAAAGCACTCCAGCGCAACCTCAGCCTCGCTGCCGAGCGCCTTTTCTGCGGTGGTTCCGCGGCGGTGGAGGTAAGCGCCCGACAGGCGCCCGTCGACCAGCGTCTTGCCCACCGTGATACGCGGGCACTGCAGGCAATGGCAGCCATCCTCCTGAAGGCGGCCGCGCGAGATGCTGCGCCACGACGTGTGCGACATCACGCGAACTCCGTCGTTGCTTATGCGCAGGCGCACAACGGACAGTATGCCGGCTGTGCTTGCCGTATCGAAAAGGGTGTTGTCGCCGTCAGGGCGCTCGCCCGAGACCAGCAGCACGTAAGCGTCCTGGTTTTCTCTTCCGTCCGTATATTCCACTACGTCGAAGTCGTAATCGAATATGCCGTCGCGCTCCACGTCGCCCTCGCCAAACCCAAGGGGAAAGTCCACGGGCATGGGGGCAGACCACGTGCCGTTTGCCTTTGTGTGCACCACCAGGCGCGAGCGGCCATTGTCGCCGTAGCGCACCGAGGCGATACGGAACAAGCACTCCACGCCGGCAATCACCGTTAGCTTCATGTGGGCTTCGCTGAGCACGCCAGCAAACAGCACGTTGTCGCTCGAGGGTTTTATGCCGCCACGCTCGTCCTCCGATACACCAGCAGAATTGGCGTTGGGGTCCGCAGCGGCGTCCTTCGCCTGCCCGATATAGGTGTACTTATACATCGTCGCGGCGTTTTCGTCGTTCTCTATCAGTGCATGGACGAAATGCTCGATCTGTCCCGTGTCGTCGCTTTCTGCATCCGCCTCGAGCTCAATGCGCGTGACCGCTTGATCCCAATCGCGCACGACGGGCGCGACGTTTACGACAGCGGCCTTAACCTCGGCGCGTGCGAGCAGCTCGGCGTTGGTGACGATGGTGGCCGATGCGATAAATTGCGGCACGCCGCCCGCCTCGATGTTGCCGGGCATGCCGAAGCGGGCATCCAACGTGTAAGGCGTATCTCCACCCAATGCGAGCTCAGAGCGCTGGAGCACATACTGGTTGCCATTGTTCACCGACATATTCCACGAATCGAGGAGTGTGGGCCACGACCCCGACCAAGCCTTGGTGGTCCACTTGAACATTACGAACTGGAGTATCACATCGACATCGACGTCTGCACCTACGCGCAGTCACGGAAGCTGGTGTCCATCTGCCTTCTCGTACCCAATGAACAGCGTGAGGGATGCGGCGCCGCGCACGGCAGACGAAGCGACGCCTGCAACGCCGGCGCCAAAGGTGACGGCAAGCCCGATCTGGATGGTGAACGAGCCCGAGGTGTTTGAATAGTCGAGCGAAATGTTTTTAAAAAATGCCGCGCCGCTGCCGTGCGTGTGGGCACCCACGGCGAGCGCCAGCTTCGCCAGCACCCAGGGGTTGACGTTTAGGAAAAACGGCACCGGTCCTAGGGTAAACTGCTCGGTCCAATTGAGGTCGGTTCTTACCTGGAAGAGGGCCTTAATATTGCCGTATGCGGGGTCGTTGTTGTTACCCCAGGTTTTGCCCACCCAATCGTAGGCGAGCGAGCCGTACAGCTGTGTGGCGATATCCATCGTGAACAGCAGCGTGCAATGGTGGCGAAGGAGCTTGGTGTTTCTTGGATCGGTGCCCGAACCGGCACTCATGCTTTTGTACTGATTCCACTTCCCCTCCATCTCGTCGAGGTAGCGGTTTGCTTGCTTGGCGCCCGACTCGCGCGGTGACTTCTTCCAGTATTCCGGATCAGGGTTGCCCGAATCGTTCATGTAGCTGGCTGGTTTGTATCCTCCGCCAAACAGCACGTACCCGGCAAACGAGAAATCGAACAAAATGGGGAACGAGGGCATCCAGCAGGTGAACTTATTGCCGCCGATGCCGGGAAACGCCGCCGGGAAATCAAACGGAGTGATCTCTTGGTCCATGGTAGTGGGGACGATAGTGGTCGATCCGGATTCCGCCTTTGCCGCCGGCGCGGTAACAACGGCCATAGGGGATGAGAGCGTGTAGGTTTTGCCCTGGTAGTCGAGGACAAAGCGCAGCTTGCATCCTTCCTCCAGAAGGTTTGACGCTGCATCGAGGAACTTGTCTTCGAGCGTGAACGTCGCCAGATTATTCGTGCCCGATGCGCTGGCCTTGACTTGGCCAATCTGCGTGACGGTTTCGGGTGAGCTACTCGTGGCGGGCATTACCTTGTTGATGTGCAGCGTTGCCTGTCCACCCTGTGGCAGATGTGCCTGCACGGTAAAGGCGTGCGTGTCGGGCTGCTCGTTTGCCGTGTCGTCCTTCGGCAGTGCCATGAATGTAGCGTCGGCGTACTGGATGTCCCAATCGTCGAATGTGAGCTGGCGAAAGTACGGCTCGCCGTCGGAAAGCGGACGCGT
>CABSNA010000244.1 GCA_902478865.1 uncultured Collinsella sp. | reverse complement strand
GGGCTCGGAGATGTGTATAAGAGACAGGGCCCGCGCGATGGCCGTGCTCGAGCGCTCCGCCACGATGGGAGTGATCGTCGCCGCTCCCACGGCAGGCTCCGCGGGTGTCGTGCCCGGCTGCGTGCTGGCGCTCGCCGATCACCTTCAGCTCGACGACGAGCAGGTCATGGACGCGCTCTACTGCGCAGCCGCCATCGGCCTCAACCTCACCACGAGCGCCTGCGTCGCCGGTGCCGAGGGCGGCTGCCAGGCTGAGGTAGGAAGTGCGGCCGCCATGGCAGCCGCCGCGCTGGTGCAGATGCTCGGCGGCACGCCCGGGCAGGCGCTCGACGCCAGTTCCATCGCGCTGAGTAACTTGCTGGGCCTCGTTTGTGACCCCGTCGGTGGCCTCGTGGAGGTACCCTGCCAAAACCGCAACGCCATCGGCGTGGCAGCCGCCTTTAGCTCGGCGCAGCTTGCACTTGCCGGTATCAAGAGCCTGGTGCCGTTTGACCAGATGGCGCACGTCATGCTCTCCGTGGGCCACGCGTTGCCGGCCACGCTGCGCGAGACGGCAAAGGGTGGCATCGCGCAGGCTCCGGCCGCACTTTCGGCCTGTGCAAAATGCGGTGTGTGCGGATAGCGACAAAGAAAGACTCGAAGGTGGGACAAATGTCCCACCTCTTTTGAATGCCACCGTTTCCATACCACAAACAACTACGTAATCGCTATAATGCAAGCCCAGTAAAAACACGATGAGCCGCAAGGCGAAATTCGAAGGATATGCATACGATGTCGCAAAACGATCGAACTCAACTGATTCCCGATCCGCAGCAGCCGAGCAGGCACACCGGCGGCGTTCAGTCGCCGCGTCCTATCGCGCCGAGCCACGGTCAGCAGCATGGTGCGGCAAACGCTTCGCAACGCCCGAACCAGCAGCGCCAGCAACGTCAGCAGCGCCAGGCAAACGGCAATACGCCCAAGCAGCCCTCCACGCACGGTCGAGGCGATCGCGGCCCCGCGCGCAAACCCACCGAGAACAATAAGTCGGGCAAAAAGACGACGCTCTTTGTCATCCTAGGTCTTATCGTCATTGTCTATATCGTAGGCGTCGTAGCGTTTTCGCAGGTAGCCTACCCCAACACCACCATCGCCGGCGTCGACGTCTCGTTCTCAAACGCTTCGTCTGCCGCCACCAAGGTCAACTCGGCATGGAAGCACTATAAGCTCACCGTGACAGGCGATGACTTTAGCTGGACCTATCAGCCCGAGTCCGATGAGCCCATCGTCGACGGCGAAGCTGCCGCAAAAGAGATCATCAACCACAACGAAGCCTTTGTATGGCCGGTCCGCCTTGTAGAATCCTTAAGCGGCAAGACCAAAACAACCGCTAGCTCCAACGAAGTAGATCTTGATCAAGACGTCGACCTGTCCATGCTCTCCGATGCCTTTGACCAAAAGCAGTTTGAGAAGGATCTGGGCGCCGCCATCGACGAGTTTAACGAGGGGCGTTCGGGCGCGTTCGAGGCCAATAGCTCCTATGACGAGCAGGCCGGCAAGTTTACCGTCGAGAAGGCGCGCTCCAACGAAAAACTCAACCGCGAGCATGTCATTAAGTATGCCGAGCTCGAGCTTGCCTCGCTGGCCGAGACCGTAGATCTTTCCAAGCTCGGCAACGATGCCTATGAGCCGCTCAATGGAACGCTGACCGATGATCAGATTCAGTCTGCATGCGATGCCGCCAACAACTTCTTGGGCGTCAACGTGACCCTCAAGCTCAACGGCGAGGATGCCGGCAAGGTTGATGGCAGCTCCGTGTTGCAGTGGATCAGCTTTGCCGATCCGGCCAACCCCACGCTCGATACGTCGCAGATCAGCAGCTGGGCAGCCGAGCTCGCCAACGGCTTTAATACCGTGGGCTCCACTCGCTGGTGGACGCGCGCCGATGGCAAGCAGTGCGCCGTCGAAGGCGGCGACTTTGGTTGGTCCATCGACAGCAGCTCGCTCGCCAAGCAGGTCGAAGACGCCATTAACAACAAGCAGACCGGCGAAATCGAGATCAAGTACTCCCAGAAGGCCGACACATTTACCGCCAAGGGCGAGCCCGACTGGAAGGCCTATATCGACGTCGACCTGTCCGAGCAGCATGCGCACTACTACGACGAGAGCGGCAACATCGTGTGGGAGGCCAACTTTATTTCTGGCAAACCGGGCGAAGACGCCACCCCCGAGGGCGTATGGCAGATCAACAGCAACGATGGCGCCAGCAAACTCATCGGTGCCAAGGACCCCGAGACCGGCAAGCCCAAATACGAGAGCCCGGTAAGCTACTGGATGCCGTTCGAGGGCAATATGGTCGGATTCCACGACGCCACCTGGCAAAACGATTCGAGTTTCGATAACGCCGAATCGTACAAGTGGTGCGGTAGCCACGGTTGTATCAACCTGCGTCTGGCCGATGCCAAGTCGCTCCACGAGCGCATCAAAGTCGGCCTCTGCGTGGTCGTGCACTCGTAACGCAGCTAACGTCTACAACAAGTAAACAGCACGGCGACAAAACTTACAGTACCGTCATCCGCAACTTCTATACGCCCGCCTATCGCGACGGGCGTATATACTTATCGGAGCCATATCGATAAAGGAGACGCTATGTCCAAGGTCCCCACGATCAATCCGGGTCCTGACGATTCCGATCGCATGCCCCAAGATCTGTCTCTTATACACATCTCCGAGCCCAC
>CABSNA010000243.1 GCA_902478865.1 uncultured Collinsella sp. | reverse complement strand
CGTACAGGCCAAAGGCCGGCGTGGGGATGATGACCTCGTCGCCGGGGTTGAGCATAGCCATGAATGTTGCCGACAGGGCCTCGGTCGCGCCGTCGGTTAGGATGACCTCGTCGGCCGAAAACGTAAGGCCCGCGTCCCCCATGTAGGCAGATAACGCCTCACGCAAGGCGGGGCGACCGTTGTTGGGCGGATAGTGCGTGTCACCGCGGTCCAGTGCGGCGATCACCTCGGCACTAATCACATCGGGCGTGGGAAAATCGGGCTCGCCGAGCGCAAGCGCGATGCACCCCGGGTGCTGGGCGGCGAGCGCGTTAATCCGGCGGATACCGGAGGGCTTGAGCATGGCAAGCGAGGTATTCATGGGCAGACGCATGGCGTTCCTTTCGTAAGGGTTGCACTAGGATAGCGCGGCGGGGCGCCACCAGACGGTGTAACCTAAACGGAAACGAGCCGGAAAGGAGATGGCATGGAGACAATCGCGCGTGGCGACGTACCAAAAACACTGCACACCATTGCGTATATCAGTATTCCCAAGAGCGCCGATCTTGAGTTTTTGCTCTGGGACTTGCAGGATGCCATCGCCGCCTATGCTCAGCTTTCTGGCACCGCGCTCCCCCGCCCAGTCGACTTGAAGGCAAATGACGCCGGCAGCGTTGCCGATGGCATCGTGCTGGCCATTGAAGATGTGGCTGACGATGAGACGTTGACAGCTATCGAGCAGGCGCTTGAGCGCTTTGGCAGTACGGGAGCGCGTGTCTATGCCGTGATTCGAGCCGCACAACGGGGCGCTGAGCAGGCGCGTGGGACCGCCGTTCGCCTGCACAAGGCATGTGAGCGCCATGACCAATTGTGGTGTGGCGGCGTTGCCATCTGCGCCGGCAGCGGCATCGCAGCGCTTCGCCATTCCCCACGCATGGGCCTCTTGCGCCGACCATTTTCGGAAGCGATGGATAAGCTTGTGGGCGCTGTGCGCATGGGCTGCTCCGTCGAGCATGCACAGCGACTTGGCGGCGGCAATGCCGCCAACGTCGACGCCGACGGCATGGTTTGCGCCGAGCCAGCCGTGCCCGCGCCGATCTGGCGAGGCGTTCTGAAACGTCTGGGCGCCCACGCTCAAACAAAAATCTAAATTAAATAACAGCCCAGTCAACGGCTTCGTGCCAACGCTCGACAAGACGCTCCAGGCGCCAGGCGGCATTGGCAGGACTTGTCGAGGGCAGGACGATGGCGGGCAGCCCCGTCCGATCTTGCAAGTAGCGTTTGTAGAGTCGCCCTGCCGTACCGCCGTTACAGACAACGAGCTCGATCGACGCGGCATCGGTAATGCGCTCGATATGTGCCGGCACAACGTTGCGGATGCTCGCGTCGCTCGAGCCCTTAATGTCGCAGCTCTCGATTGCATCCCACAGGGCCACGCCGCCGTTCAGCAGCATGGCCCGCTTGGCGGCAATGGAGGCATCGAGCGTCGCGGGCTCACCGCTTGCCAAAGGATCGCCCTCGTTGGGCGGCACAGGCATACCGAGGCACGTGGCCATCACACGCCAAAAGCGATTCTGAGGGTTGCCGTAATAAAAGGCATTGGCGCGCGAAAGCACCGAGGGAAACGACCCGAGCACCAAAACGCGCGAGTGCTGGTCGAACACGGGCTCAAACCCATGCTCAATATGCTGATAGCCCTCGTCCGGCGCGGCCACGAGCTAGGCCCTCAACAGATAGCGCACCTCGTAGGGCGCAAGCTCAAGGGAGCCCGCCAGCTCGACCGTGGGCACGCCGTCGGCAAGCAAATCGACAAAGGAGCCGTTGAGCTCGCCGGCGCCAAAGGTGTAAGGCTCGTCCACGGCGTTCACCGCCACGAGCACCGTCGCGTCGTCGCAGGCGCGCTCGAACAGCAGCTGCTTGTTCTGGATCACCACATTGCGATAGGCACCGTAGTTGAGAGCACGGGCCGCCGCGTCGTTTGCCGAGCGCAGGTGCGCCAGCTGCGTGATGAAGGCCGTCAGCTCGTTGGGCGCAGGCTCATCGAGCGCAGGGCGCAGTGCCCAGTCGCCATCGGGGCCGCCCTTTTCACCAGCAATTCCCCACTCGCTGCCATAGTAGACGCACGGAATGCCCGGCATGCCAAAGAGCATGCCATAGGCGGGACGCAGGCACGACTTGTCGGTGAGGATGCTTGCCAGGCGCGGCACGTCGTGGTTGTCGACAAACGACAGCAGGTGTTTGCCGCGGTAGATGCACCAGGGGTCGCCGCCAAACTGGCGATGCAGCGAATGGGCGATCTCGAACATGTTGACCGAGTTAAAGCTGGAGTACAGGCCCTTGTAGCACTCGTAGTTGGTGCAGGAGTCGAGCATCTCGTCGTTGACGATTTGGTTGTAGTCGCCGTGGAGCGTCTCGCCGATCAGCACAAAGTCGGGCTTGAGCTCACGGGTAAAAGCGTGCAGGCGGCGCATGAAGTCGCGGTCGAGCATATAGGCAACGTCCAAGCGCAGGCCGTCGACGCCAAAGACCTCGGCCCAGCGACGCACGGACTCAAGCAGGTAATTGACCACGGCGGGGTTTTGCAGGTTGAGCTTCACAAGCTCAAAATGGCCCTCCCAGCCCTCATACCAAAAGCCGTCGCCGTAGCACGAGTCACCGTCAAAGCTGATGTGGAACCAATCCTTGTACGGCGAATCCCACTTGCGCTCCTGCACATCGCGGAAGGCCCAAAAACCGCGGCCGACGTGGTTGAAGACGGCATCGAGCACCACGCGGAT
>CABSNA010000242.1 GCA_902478865.1 uncultured Collinsella sp. | reverse complement strand
ACGATCACGACCGTCAGGCTCTGCAAAAAGCCGGCAGTGGAGGCAGAGGTGAGGCTGGAGCCCAGGCACATGCAGGTGAGCTCGGTTGCCATGATGGCGCCGATGATGGCGGCGCGAACCATAAGGTCGCGGTTGATGCGGAACGCGCGCTTGTGGAAGAGCAGCAGGCAGACCACAAAGGCGATGATGCAGCGTAGCGCGACGATGCTCGTGGCGTTCATGCTGTCCATGCCGATCTTCATGAGAGGGTACGAAAAGCCCCATGCGACGGGAACGGAAAATGAGAGCGCGATTGCTTTTTTGCGATCCATGGGACTCCTTTTGTTACAGAACGGTTTCGCACAAAGGATTCTGCTCCCAGATGTGGATGTAGTAAAGCGAATGTATCTTCAGTATGATTAAGAAATGCTAAAGTAGGCGCGAAAAGCGCTGACAAAACGTTTTACGGCTGCATTGATGTGGAGGCACGATGACATCGCGGTATCAGATTGTTTGTATGGTGGTCGATCGCGGCAGTCTTAAGGGCGTGGCGGACGAGCTGGGCTATACGCAAAGTGCGGTGAGCCAGGCCGTCAAAGCGCTCGAGCGCGAGCTGGGTACCACGCTTATCGAGCGCGGAAAGCAGGGCGTTACGCTTACGCGCGACGGTAAACAATATCTGCCGTACCTGCGCCAGATCGTGACTGCCGAGGCCGAGCTCGAGGGCAAGCGCCAGGAGCTGCTGGGGCTTTCGTCGACCGATATTCGCATTGCGACGTTTACCAACGTGAGTCGAACCGTGTTGCCGCGCGTGATCCGCGACTTTGGGGCCCTGCATCCGGGCGTGCACTTTACCCTCAAGCAGGGCGATTACACGCGCAACGCCCAGTGGGTGCACGATGGCGTGGTTGACTTTTGCTTTACGGCACGCGGGTTTACCGCTGGTCTCGAGAAGCGCGTGGTCTATCACGACGAGTTGGTAGCATTATTGCCGGCCGCGCATCCACTGACGGCAAAGGAAAAGGTGACACTCGCCGACCTGGCGTCCGAGCCGTTTGTGCTGCTGGATGAGGGCGAACAGAGCCTGGTGCTCGATGCATTTGCTGCGCATGGCCTGTCGCCGTATGTGACGAGTGAGGTGACCGACGACTACACCATCATGGCGATGGTGGAGGAGGGCCTAGGCGTGAGCATGCTATATCGCCGTACCGTTGAGGGCATGCGAGCCGATATTCGCGTGCGGCCCATCGTGCACGCCCCCTCGCGCGACGTAGTGGCAGCCTGGCGCAGTTGGGACACCATGCCTATCGCCACGAGGCGCTTTATCGACTACATGAGCTCACATATTGTCAATTAATGACTGGCGTGGCGTTGAGTGCGGTGTTTAGCGGGCTGTCGCTTTGGCTTGGGTGGCGCGATAGGTGCGTGCCGGGTGGCAGAGCAATACCGCTACGACCATAAAGAACGCCGTGGTGCCCAGGCTGATGGGGTAGACCATCATAATGTTCGCAAAGGTGCGGAAGTGCGGGAACACGCAGAACACCCAATAGAAGCGGATGCCGCAGACGCAGATCATGGTGATGAGGGCGGGCGTGAGCGAGATACCAAAGCCGCGCAGGTAGCCGGACATGTTTTCGTAGAACATGCTAAAGGCGTACGCCGGGAAGATCGAACACACGCGGATATAGCCGATCGAGACGATGTTGGGATCGCTGTTAAAGAGCGACAAGATCTCGCGTCCCAGGCCGACAATAACGATGATCGTGGTGAGTGCAACGATACCGCCTTCGACCAGGCAGACCTTGAGCGTCTTGGTGCAGCGGTCGATCTGGCGGGCGCCGTGATTTTGTCCCACAAAGGTGGTGCAAGCCTGGCTAAAGCTGTTGAGCAGGTTGTAGCACACGTACTCCAGGCTCATGGCGGCGCTCGAGGCCGCCATGACTTCGGTGCCCAGGCTGTTGATGGCGGACTGGATGATGATATTGGCGACGGCAAAGACGGCGCTTTGGATGCCGGCGGGCAGGCCGATCTTGACGATGCGCTTGAGGGCGACGGGGTCGATAGCCAGGTCGCGTGGGGTGACACGGACGACGGAGTCGGTCTTGAGCAGGCGGATAAAGAGTGTAGCGGCGCTGACGGTGTAAGCGATGGCGGTGGCGATGGCGACGCCCGCGACGCCCCAGTGGAGTACGGGGACAAAGATGAGATCCAGGCCAATGTTGAGGACGGTGGACACGGCAAGCGCCTGTAACGGCATGCGGGTGATGCCGACGGAGCGGAAGATCGCGGCCTCAAAGTTGTAGAGCAAGATCGAGGGCATGCTGAGCAAAAAGACGCGCAGATAGAGCGAAGCGAGCGGCATGGTCTCGGCGGGAACGTTGAGCGCGGCGAGCATGGGCTCGGCAAAGATCTCGCCCAGTGCGATGACGACAAAGCCCACGAGCGCCATTAAAATCGAGGTATGGACGGCGCGTTTGACCATGTTCTGATCGTTGCGGCCGATAGCGTTGGCGATGACCACGTTGGAGCCAAGCGACATGCCAATAAACAGGTTGAGCATAAGACTGGTAAGCGGAACATTGGAGCCGACCGCCGCCATGGCGAGGGTTCCCTGGTCGCCCGAGAAGTTACCGATGATGACCGTGGCGATGAGGTTCGACAGCTGCTCCAAGATGCTCGTGGCGGCCACGGGGAAGGCGAACAAGGGAATATTGCGCCACAGCGAGCCGGTGGTCATGTCAATGTGCTTAGATACGGTATCAGCCATACGCTCTCAATCTCTAA
>CABSNA010000241.1 GCA_902478865.1 uncultured Collinsella sp. | reverse complement strand
ACGAGCATCAGCAGCAGCGAGCAGGCCTCAGGCTTGCCAGCGGCCATCGGGATGTCGTCGAAAGATCGATTGCGGTCCACGTGCGACTCGAGCGCACCATCGACCTCACCCGGCTCGAGCCCGCCGAGCAGCTGTGCCGCGCGGTCGAGCATATCGACCGGACCGTCGAGCGTCGAGAGCGCCTGCGCCAGCACTCGCTCCATACAATCTTCCACCGCGTTGAGCGTCACGAGCTCTTGGGGCACCACGGCAGACGTGCGGTTGCGCACGCGCGCCACAAACTCAAGCGTCGACAGGTACACATCGCCAAAGGGCGCGTAATCACCCTGGTAGCCGCCGCAAAGCGCCGGCGCCGCCAGCGCGTACTCGGTTTTGGACAGCGGACTCAACGCCATCGCACCCAGCTCGAGCGCCGTGTCCTCCAGCATGAGGCCCAGCGTGCGAGAGCGCAGGCGCTCGGCGTCGCCCGCCGACACATCGCGGTCGAGCACGCGCGCGGCATCCGGCGCATCGCGCTCAACCGTGCGAATATGCAGGCGCTCGGCAATGGCGCGAACGGCGGCACAGCGAGCAGCCTCGGCCTCCTCCTGCGCCGGCGTAAAGATGCGGTTGCGCCCCAGCACCAGGCCAATCACGTTACGTGGGCCCAGAGCGTCGACGGCCAGCGCCGCCAGCAGGGACGACGGCAAGTCGCCCTCGAGTGCCACCACGGCGCGCGACGCACCGTGGGCCCGGGCGTTGTCGCGCACGGCGAGCACCAGCGCCTGCCACAGCCACTCCTCGGAACGGAACTCGGGCAGTTCGTGATCTTCCAGGGCATCGAGCATCACGCCGCGCTGAATCTCCTGAACCAGCAGGCTCTCCTCAAAACACGGCGCTTGGGCCACCACGCGACCGCAGTCGTCGAGCACAAACGAACCGCCGGTATACACCGACTCGTCATAGGCACCGACCGGCGCCATGCAGGCAAACCACACGCTGCGCTTGGATGCGATCTTGCGGTAGGCGCCGCTGCGAACGGCGGCAATGGCGGCAGTCTCGCGGTCGGTCATGTCAAACGCATTGAATTGGAAATACGCAATGAGGTCAACACCGGTCGGCAACATCTCGAGTTCGCGGTCCAAGTCAAAAATCACGGCGATGCGCACGCCGTCCACGTCGAACACCGGCGGCGCCCAACGCGTGTCGTTGTTCTCGCCACGCTGCAGGGCAATGCTCGAACGCGCCGGCACCACATGACCGTCCTTGAGCATCATGTAGTCGAGCAGCGGCTGACCCTCAAACGAAACCGCCGCGGGCACGATGCAGATCATGTCAAGCTCCTGGATGCGCTCGGCGACACCAGTCAAGCCGGCAAGCATGTCGTGCTCAAAGTCGGCAGCGCCCACCAGGCCACCGGGCATGGCGCCCATAAAGAGCGGAGCCGGAACGCACAGCACGCGCGCCCCGCGCTCGTGGGCCAGACGAGCCTGGTCCTCGATGCGGCCGCAAATGCCCTCAATATCACCCAGGCGCATATCGATCTGTGCAAGCGCGAGCTTCATGGCTCAGCCCTTTCCGTCGTAAACCATCGAAATCGTAGTAAAAGCGCCGGCCGCATGATGCAGTCGGCGCTCGCATGTGCATATGCTAGCTATGATACCCCGAGCGGGGGCGCGCTCCTAGAACGTCGCGGACCACAGCCCGTGCAGGTTGCAGTAGGCATAGACGGTACCGGTCTTGGAACCGCCGGCAAAAAACGTCGCGGGCTTCATGCCGGGCTCAAGGTAATGGACCTCTAAGCGGCCCTCGGCCTCAAGGGCGATCCACTCAATATAGTGCTCGGGCAGGCTGGGGTGCTCGACCGAGCCAACGCGTGCGCGAATCACGTGACCGTCGCGCTCGGTCTCGACAACAGGCACGTGCTTCTCGTGCGCCGCGTCCTCAGTGTTTGCGGTCAGTTCCGTGCAACCGGCAGGGGTTGCAACGTCGTTGCCAAGGGCGGCAATGAGCTTACCGTCGGGGTCCTTAAAGAATTTCGCCATGATGTTCTCCTTTGCTGACGTGCCAATGTTCTTGATGGTTCTTATGCCCAAAGGCAGACAAACCATCCACGGCATTGCAAATGAACACATAACGGGCGGGGACGATGGGGCAGCGTGCGCTATCCGCCCTGGCGGCCCCACCCGAGCGGGTTAGCGCCCGTCGCCGCCCAGCAGCGCCAGAACATCTTCGCGGGTAAACAGCGCCGACGAGATGCCGTCGCCGCCGAGCACGCTGTTGACCAGGTCGCGCTTGGACTCCTGCATCTGCATAATGCGCTCCTCGATCGTGTCCTTGGCGATGAGCTTGTACACGGTCACGGTATGTTGCTGGCCAATACGGTGCGCGCGGTCGGTCGCCTGGTCCTGCGCTGCCACGTTCCACCACGGGTCGTAGTGGATGACCACGTCGGCCGCCGTCAGGTTAAGGCCCACGCCGCCCGCCTTGAGCGAAATCAAAAAGACCGGAACCTCGCCCGCTTGGAACTGCGCGACCATCTTGGCGCGGCTCTCCTTAGACGAAGCGCCCGTGAGCTTAAGGAAGGCGATGTCCTCCTTGGCCAAGCGCTTACCGATGATATCGAGCATACCCGTAAACTGGCTGAACAACAGGATGCGATGCCCGCCGTCGAGTGCGCCGTGCACGAGCTCCATACACGTATCGAGCTTGGCGCTCCCCGCCTTGTAATCCTCGTAGTGTAGACGCGGGTCGCAGCAGATCTGGCGCAGCTTGGTGAGCTCGGCGAGCACCTTGAG
>CABSNA010000240.1 GCA_902478865.1 uncultured Collinsella sp. | reverse complement strand
CCGGCGTGTAGAAGGGAATCACCATGGCACAGGAATTCACTTTTACCGTTAACGGTGTCGAGCACACGACGACGGAGAATAAACCACTGCTGCGCTATCTGCGCGACGACCTGCACATTCACTCCGCCAAGGACGGCTGCTCCGAGGGCGCCTGCGGCACCTGCACCATCCATGTGGACGGTGCGGCCGTCAAGGCGTGCGTGCTGACCACCGCCCTTGCCGCCGGCCGTAACATCGTGACCGTCGAGGGCCTGCCCGAGGACGTGCGCGAGGCATTTGTGTATGCCTTTGGCGCCGTGGGCGCCGTACAGTGCGGTTTTTGCATCCCCGGTATGGTCATGGCGGGTGCAGCGCTCATCGCCGAGGACCCCGAGCCCACCGAGGAGCAGATCAAGTACGCCATCCGCGGCAACGTCTGCCGCTGCACCGGCTACAAGAAGATTATCGAGGGCATTTCGCTGGCCGCTGCGGTGCTCCGCGGCGAAAAGCAGATCGACGAGGATCTGGAGCGCGGCGACAACTACGGCGTAGGCAAGCGCGCCTTCCGTATCGACGTGCGCAAGAAGGTGCTCGGCGAGGGCAAGTACCCCGACGACATCGACGAGATCGACCAGCCGGGCCTGACCTATGCCAGCGCCGTGCGCTCCAAGTACCCGCGCGCCCGTGTGCTCTCCATCGATACCTCCAAGGCCGAGGCCCTGCCCGGCGTGGTGGGCATTCTGCGCGCCGAGGACGTGCCGGTCAACCAGGTCGGCCACCTTATTCAGGACTGGGACGTCATGATCGCCCAGGGCGATATCACCCGCTGCGTGGGCGATGCCATCGTGCTGGTGGTTGCCGAGGACGAGGCGACGCTCGAGAAGGCCAAGAAGCTCGTAAAGATCGATTACGAGCCGCTGGAGCCCGTGCGCAACATTGTCGAGGCCAAGGCCGCCGACGCCCCACGCCTGCATGACAGCTTCTTTGCCTTTGGCAACACGGTGGAGCTCAAGGACAACGTGTGCCAGAGCCGCCATGTGACGCGCGGCGACGCCGCCAAGGCGCTGGCAGAGAGCGCGTTCACCGTGACGCAGCGCTTTACCAC
Organism: uncultured Collinsella sp.; assembly: GCA_902478865.1. Classification (GTDB taxonomy): domain Bacteria; phylum Actinomycetota; class Coriobacteriia; order Coriobacteriales; family Coriobacteriaceae; genus Collinsella. The sequence continues at coordinate 1,706 of CABSNA010000240.1, read as the reverse complement.
GCCCTTTACCGAGCATGCCTTCTTGGAGCCTGAGTGCGCCGTCGCCTTCCCGTACAAGAACGGCGTCAAGGTGCAGTCGACCGACCAGGGCGCCTACGACACGCGCAAAGAGTGTGCCCACATGTTTGGCTGGGACAACGAGCCCGAGCGTGTGGTCGTCGAGACCATGCTCGTGGGTGGCGGCTTTGGCGGTAAGGAGGACGTATCCATCCAGCACCTGGCCGCGCTCGCCGCATATAAGTTCCAGCGTCCTGTGAAGTGCAAGCTCACGCGTGCCGAGTCGCTCGCTTTCCATCCCAAGCGTCATGCGATGGACGGCACCTTTACGCTGGGCTGCGACGCCGAGGGCATCTTTACCGGCCTGGACTGCGAGATCAACTTTGACACCGGCGCCTACGCGTCGCTGTGCGGCCCGGTGCTCGAGCGCGCCTGCACGCATGCCGTCGGCCCCTACAAGTACCAGAACACCGACATCCGCGGCTTCGGCTACTACACTAACAACCCGCCTGCCGGCGCGTACCGCGGCTTTGGCGTTTGCCAGTCCGAGTTTGCACTCGAGAGCCTGATCGACCTACTGGCCGAGAAGGTCGGCCTGGATCCGTGGGAGATCCGCTACCGTAACGCCATCGAGCCGGGCGAGGTTTTGCCCAACGGCCAGATCGCCGATTGCTCCACGGCGCTTAAGGAGACGCTGCTCGAGGTCAAGGATGCCTATTACGCGCATCCCGGACACGCCGGTATCGCCTGCGCCATGAAGAACGCCGGCGTGGGCGTGGGCCTGCCCGACGCCGGTCGCTGCAAGATTCGCGTCGAGGACGGCGTGGCTGTGGTCTATGCCGCCACGTCCGACATCGGCCAGGGCTGCAACACGGTCTTTTTGCAGGATGTTGCCGAGGCCTGCGGTCTGCCGCTGAGCTGCATCGCCAACGGCGAGTGCTCTACCGAGAACGCTCCCGACTCCGGCACCACGTCTGGCTCGCGTCAGACGGTCGTGACCGGCGAGGCCGTGCGCGGCGCCGCCTTCCTGCTGCGCGATGCCATGGTTGGCATCGAGGCTGGCAAGCCTGCGCCCGATGCTCCTGTGAGCGCGCATGGCGACGGCGTCAAGATCGAGTACGACGACGGTCGCGCCTATCAGCTGCGCACGCAGGAACTCGTTGCTGGCCAGGGTATGCATCCTCAGGATCCCGCGGCCGCCATCAAGGCGCTCGAGGGATGCGAGTTTGGTTACGTGTATCTGGAGCCGACCGACAAGCTGGGCGCCGACGTTCCCAACCCCAAGAGCCACATCTGCTACGGCTTTGCCACGCATGTGGTCATTTTGGACGACGACGGCCGCGTGAGCGAGGTCTACGCTGCGCACGATTCCGGCAAGGTGGTCAACCCCATCTCCATCCAGGGTCAGATTGAGGGCGGCGTGCTCATGGGTATGGGCTATGCGCTTACCGAGGACTGGCCGCTCAAGGACTGCGTACCCCAGGCAAGGTACGGCACGCTCGGGCTGTTCCGTGCGCCCGAGATTCCGGATATCCACGCCATTTACGTGGAGAAGGACGAGCTGTTGCCCGTGGCATACGGCGGCAAGGGCATCGGCGAGATCGCAACGATCCCCACGGCGCCCGCCGTGCAGAACGCCTATCGCGCATTTGACGGCAAGCTGCGTCCGGATCTGCCCATGGTGGATACGCCCTACAGCCGCGCCCGTC
>CABSNA010000239.1 GCA_902478865.1 uncultured Collinsella sp. | reverse complement strand
ATCTACAACGACGAGCTGCGCGCCCGCTATGCCAAGGAGAAGCCCTACCGCGACTGGATTGCCGAGGAGACACTGACCGTCGACGCGCTCGATGAGCCCGCCGCGCCCGCGCCCGCCGAGGATGCCGAGGTGCCCGCCGCCGTGCGCATGGCCAAGCTCGGCTATCACTGGGATGATGTTGACGAGGTCGTGCGCCCCATGGCCCAGCAGGGCAAGGCCCCGCTCGCCTCGATGGGTATCGATGCGCCGTTGGCCTGCCTGTCCAAGAAGACGCGTTCGTTCTTTGACTACTTCTATCAGCTGTTCGCCCAGGTCACGAATCCTCCGATCGATGCCCTGCGCGAGCATATGGTAACTTCGACCACGCTCTACCTGGGCAACCACGGCAACCTGCTTGAGGATTCCCGTACGGCCTGTCAGCTGGTGCGCTTGGAGCGCCCGTTGCTCAACGAGGAAGAGTTCGAACATATCTGTGCCATCGACCGCGTGGGCTTTAAGACCCGCCGGTTCCGTGCCGTGTACCGCCGCGACGCGGGTGAGGGCGCGCTGCAGGCTGCGCTCAAGCAGCTTGCCGAAGACGTCGAGGCTGCGGTTCGCGATGGCGTGAACATCGTGGTGCTGAGCGACCGTGCCGGTGCGGGCGAGGTGCCCGTGCCGTCGCTGCTCGCCGTGGGCTGCGTGCACAACCACCTGATCCGTGCTGGCGTGCGCACCTTTGCCGATATCGTGGTGGAGTGCGGTGACGCCGTGTCTCCGCACGACTTTGCGGCACTGGTGGGCTACTCCGCGAGCGGCATCTATCCGTACAATGCGCATGCGTGCATCCGCGATCTGGCGGCACACGGCGACCTGGACGTGACGGCCGAGCAGGGCATCGCCAACTACAACAAGGCTGCGACCGCCGGCATCGTCTCCATCATGTCCAAGATGGGCATCTCCACGGTGCAGAGCTACCATTCGGCGCAGATCTTCGAGGCTGTGGGCTTTACGCCGGAGTTCGTCAACGCGTACTTCGTCGGCACGGTGAGCCGTGTGGGCGGTATGGGTGTCGAGGACGTTGAGCGCGAGCAAAACGAGCGCTACGACGCCGCGCTCGCTATCCTTAAGAGCCCGGCTCCCGATCAGCTGCCCACGCTGGGTCTGACCAAGTGGCGCCCGCTCGGTGGCGAGGATCACCTGATCGACCCTCAGACTGTCTACCTGCTGCAGACCGCCTGCCGTGAGGACAGCTACGACACCTTTAAGGAGTACAGCGCCCGTCTGCACCGTACCGGCCGTGCCGTGCGCCTGCGCGACTTGCTCGACTTTAATGCCAGCGGCCGCACGCCGGTTTCGCTCGACGAGGTCGAGCCCGCGCTCAACATCGTCCGCCGCTTTAACACCGGCGCCATGTCGTACGGCTCCATCAGCAAAGAGGCGCACGAGTGCATGGCCATCGCCATGAATCGCCTGCACGGACGCTCCAACTCGGGCGAGGGCGGCGAGGACCCGCGTCGCGAGACCCCGCTGGCCAACGGTGATTCCAAGAACTCCGCGATCAAGCAGGTGGCAAGTGCGCGCTTTGGCGTGACGAGCCGCTACCTGTGCAGCGCCTTCGAGATTCAGATCAAGATGGCCCAGGGCGCCAAGCCCGGCGAGGGCGGCCACCTGCCCGGCAAGAAGGTCTACCCTTGGATTGCCGAGGTCCGCCAGTCCACGCCCGGCATCGGCCTGATCTCGCCTCCGCCGCACCACGACATCTACTCTATCGAAGACCTGGCGGAGCTTATCTTCGATCTTAAGAACGCCAACCCCGGCGCGCGCGTGTCGGTCAAGCTGGTCAGTGAGGCCGGCGTCGGCACCATCGCCACCGGTGTGGCCAAGGGTGCCGCCGACAAGATCTTGATCAGCGGCCACAATGGCGGCTCGGGTGCCGCGGCGCGCGATTCCATTTGGCACGCCGGCCTGCCGCTGGAGCTCGGCCTTGCCGAGGCCCAGCAGACGCTGCTGCAAAACGGCCTGCGCTCACGCGTGGTGCTCGAGGCCGACGGCAAGCTCATGGACGGCACCGATGTTGCCGTCGCCTGCCTGCTGGGCGCCGAGGAGTTTGGCTTTGCGACCATGCCGCTCATCTCGATGGGCTGCCTTATGCAGCGCGACTGCCAGCAGGATACCTGCCCCGCCGGCATCGCCACGCAAAACTGCCGCCTGCGTCGCGGCTTCCGCGGCAAGCCCGAGCACGTCGAGCACTTTATGCTCTTTGTTGCCGAGCAACTGCGCGAGGTCATGGCGAGCCTGGGCTTCCGCACCGTCGACGAGATGGTCGGCCATCCCGAGTGCTTGCGCCAGATTGAGGTCCCGGGCAACCGTAAGGCCAACCTGCTCGATCTGTCGCCCGTGCTGGCGAGCGCGACCTGCGAGTTCGGTGCCCATATCCCGGGTGCCGACGGTCGTCACTTCCTGCCGCAGATGGCCGCGGACAGCGAGCTCGACAAGACGCTCGACTCCACGCTGTTCGTGCCCTATACGGCCGATGCCCGTGCCCACTTGCGTCCGATTCGCTTCCGCGCTGATATCGCCAACGTCAACCGTTGCGTGGGCACCATCCTGGGTAACGCGGTGACCAAGGCACATCCCGAGGGCCTGCCCGCCGGCTCCATCACCATCGATTGCGATGGATCGGCCGGTCAGAGCTTTGGCGCCTTCCTGCCGCGCGGCATTACGCTCAACGTGTGCGGCGACGCCAACGACTACTTTGGCAAGGGCCTTTCGGGCGGCGAGGTGTCGGTGCGCCCCAACCCGCATGCGACCTA
>CABSNA010000238.1 GCA_902478865.1 uncultured Collinsella sp. | reverse complement strand
CGATGCCGATGCCGATCACGAGACCCAGACCGTCCAGGTAGAGTGCGCCGACACCGTGACCGCCGAGCAGCTCGCCGCCGCCGTCGAGGGCGCCGGCGAGAAGTTCCACGCCCTGTCCGTAACCGCCGCGTAACGACCCACGCGTACCCCGACCAGAAACGAGGACCCGCCATGATGGCAGACCATAAATCGGTGACCCGCATGCTCAAGACGGCACGCGGTCAGATCGACGGCATCCTGCGGATGGTCGAGGAGGACCGCTACTGCGTCGATATTTCCACGCAGCTCATGGCAACGCAGGCGCTCATTGCGCGCATCAACGCCGACGTGCTCAAGGCGCATATCGAGGGCTGCGTGACTTCGGCAATCGAATCGGGCGACGAAGACCTCAAAGCCGCCAAGCTCGCCGAGATCGAACGCGTCGTCGACAAGCTCTCCAAGTAATTGGGGCATTGGGGACGGACTGCTTTGCACCTTCTTGGTGCATCGGGGACAGGTATGTTTGCACCACCTTGGTGCAGATTGACCTGTCCCCCTTGCTCTAAATCGGGTATAAAGGCGTGCGGCATATCGAATGAAAGGCAATTTGCATGAATGACTTTATGAAGGGCCGCAATGGCGCCGATGAGCTCACCATCGTTATGGGCTTTGCCGGCATTGCCATCGCGATGATCGGATCGATAGCCCGCATCCAGTGGCTCAGCTGGATTGCCATCGCTGTGATCGTGATTGGCGTGCTGCGCGGCCTGTCCAAAAACATCGACGCGCGTCGTAAGGAGAACACGGCCTTTGTCGCCGCGACTGCCAACGTCCCCTGCCTGGGCAAATTCGTCGCCAGCTTGGGCGGCGGGACTGCGGCTTCCAACGCCTCGCGCGCGGCCGGTACCAGCAAGGAAGACTTTGAGCGTGCCAAGCGCACGGCCAAGAAGATGTGGAAGGGTCGCAAGACCACGGCATACCTCAAGTGTCCCAACTGCGGCCAGATGCTCTCCGTCCCCAAGGGCAAAGGCAAGATCCGCGTCACCTGCCCCAAGTGCCACGCCAAGATGGAAACCCGCTCCTAGCGCCCGCACGCGGGACAAATTAATCAGGTTTGCTTGTCCCAAATCTTAAGTATTTGTTCGATAAAAAAGCCGAGGCCTCGTGTTGAGACCTCGGCTTTTTGCATGCGGCAACGGAGCTGCCCCTTTGTCACATCTACGCCACACCGTCGCGGGCGAGCTCCTCGGCCAGCGCCTCGGCCGGCATGGCCATAATCGCGTCGAGCTCGGCGTCCACCTCGGGAATACGCTTTACCTTGAGCTTGCGTACCAGATCACCGCGACACATCACATGTATCGGCTCACGCAGCGCGCACAGGTCATCGAGCGGATTCTTGCGCGTCACCAGGATATCGGCGGCCTTGCCGCACTCGATCGCACCGGTCTCGCCGCCCAGCCCCAGGAGCTCGGCATTGACCTGCGTAGCCGTATGCAGCGCAAAGGCGTTGCTCACGCCGACATACTTGGCAAAATAGGCCACCTCACGCCACATGTCGTACTGCGTCACGAACGGGCAGCTCGAATCTGTGCCAAGGCCCACCTTAACGCCAGCTTCCAGCGCCGCACGAGCACTCTCGATAATGCCCGAGCACACGATGTCGCCGTTCTTCTTTTGCGTGTCAGTCGAATGGGTCTTCTCCGGATCGAGCAACACAAACGGCAGCGCCGGGCTGATCGTGCAGGTAACGCTGGGCGCACGATCCTCAAGCTGCGTGCCCGCGGCGCCACGGTACAGCTCCAGGATCTCGGGCGTCATCGGGGCACCGTGCTCGATCGTGTCGACCCCGGCCTCAAGCGCGGCCTTCACGCCCTCGGTGCTCTCGACATGAGCCATAACCGGCAGGCCCACCTCGTGCGCCGCCTTGCACGCCGCCGCGGCAACATCGATCGGCATGCGCAGCACGCCCGGCTCGCCAACTTCGGTCGCGTCGAACACGCCACCCGTCACGAACAACTTGATGACGTCGGCACCACGCGCGTACAAGTCGCGCACCTGTTCGGCCGCCTCGTCGGGCGTATTGGCGACCTGCGCGAACAGCCCCGCGCCGTGGCCGCCCGGCACTGTAACGCCCGTTCCCGGCGCTACCAGACGCGGACCCTGATACTTGCCGGCATCGATAGCATCGCGCACGGCGATGTCGGCAAACAGCGGGTCACCCGCACCGCGCACCGTAGTCACGCCGCTTGCCAGCTGCTGCTGGGCGCTGCCTTTGAGGATGTGGCGAACGATGGCGCGGCCCACGGGATTGTCGAGCTTCTTCATCAGCGCGCCCGCATCACCCGCCGAGACCGGCATGCCCGAACCGCACAGATGCACGTGCATATTGATGAGGCCCGGCATGAGATACGCCCCTGCCAGATCGATGACCTCGGCCCCCGCTGGAGCTTGGGCCACAGCGCTCGGTCCCATCCAGGTGATGATGCCACGCTCGACGACCACGGCCATATCGGGCTGCGGCTCCATATGCTCCGAACCATCCAGAACGGTCGCATTGATAAACAATGTGGGACGATCGGCAGATGCCATATCGAGCTCCTCCCTCACGATTAACTTGAACATTTGTCCATTATCACCTAGTCCCGCTGGATTGCTGCAGACGCATCGGTTAACGGAAGGAAGAGGGGATGTGGGGAGACGGAACACGTTGCAGTCCCACCCCAGCGACACCAGGGAAATATCTCGATCTGTAACAGCTACAGGGTTATTAGGCCCCTTGATGTTACAGATCGAGACATTCGGTCGACGTTTCACCGGCTTGTCTC
>CABSNA010000237.1 GCA_902478865.1 uncultured Collinsella sp. | reverse complement strand
TAGCCCAATGCGTTGACGGAGAGGGTTTTGCCCGCCGCGTCGCCGGCAAGAGAGGGAAGGTCATGGGCTGCGAGCCTTCCTGCGGTGACAAGGGCCAAGCGTTCACTCCCGAGCAGCGACCTCAACGGGCACGCAGCCAGCGGCGGCGAAGCCCCAGTAGGGAAGCCGTGAGCCTCGCGACAAGGGGCACAGAGTGGGCGCGGCGGGCCAGACATCCGCCGGGTCAAACAAGGTGGTACCGCGGAATTCAACCGTCCTTGGGCAATGCACATGCCCGAGGACGGTTTTTTTATTACCGAACCGGGCCGCGTTTTCACAACGCCAGACGGTGGCAGCCGCCTCGGCAAACGGAGAGCGCGAGAGACGAAAGGGAAGACATGAGTCTGATTGATGATCTGGTCAAACTCGAGGAAGAGGCCAAGGAGCTCGTCGCAGGCGCCGACGACGCAGCCAAGCTCGAGGCTGCGCGCGTTGAGCTGCTCGGCCGCAAGGGCCGCATCACCGGCCTGATGCGCATGATGGGCAAGCTCGCCCCCGAGGATCGTCCCGTGATGGGCAAGCGAGCCAACGAGATGCGCCAGCTGATTGAGGGCATGCTCGACGAGCGCAACACCGAGATGAAGGCCGCCGCCCTCAAGCGCGCACTGGAGCACGACGCCGTCGACATCACGCTGCCGGGCATCCGTCCGCAGATCGGCCACCAGCACCTGATCAAGCAGATTATCGAGGAGGCCGAGGACATCTTCTGCGGCATCGGCTACACCGTCGAGTCCGGCCCCATGGTCGACACCTCCTACTACAACTTCACCGCGCTCAACGCCCCCATGGATCACCCGAGCCGCTCGGCCCGCGATACCTTCTACGTGGTCGACAACAACCCCGGCAGCGTCGCGCACCCCGAGGCTCACGCCCACGGCGAGTCCGACGTGCTGCTGCGCACCCAGACTTCGGGCGTGCAGATCCACACTATGGAGTCGCAGAAGCCGCCCATCTACATGATCTGCCCGGGCACCGTCTATCGTCCCGACACGGCCGACGCCTGCCACCTGCCGCAGTTCAACCAGATCGAGGGCCTGGTCGTCGACGAGGGTATCACCTTTGGCGACCTCAAGGGCACGCTCGACTACTTTGTTAAGTGCATGTTTGGCGAGGATCGCAAGACGCGTTACCGCCCGCACTTCTTCCCCTTCACCGAGCCTAGCTGCGAGGTGGACGTGAGCTGCCACGTCTGCGGCGGCAAGGGCTGCAACTTCTGCAAGCACAGCGGCTGGATCGAGATCCTGGGCTGTGGCATGGTCGACCCCAACGTCCTGATCAACTGCGGCATCGACCCCGAGAAGTACACCGGCTTCGCCTTTGGTATTGGCGCCGAGCGCGTCGCGGCCCTGCGCTACGACCTGCCCGACCTCAGAACGCTCATGACAGGCGATATGCGCTTCCTCAACCAATTTTAGGCTTGCCCAGGCACCCCATCTTGGCGTTCAAACCGTCGCTCGCGTACCTTTAGTACGCGTCGCTCCTCTTTCACGCCAACCTGGGGCACCTGGACAACCCTAAGGCGAACGTCTTCATTTGATATTCCTCCCTTTGCGGAGATTAAGAACTAGGAGAGCTACATGCGCGTTTCTTACGACTGGCTCAAGACCATGATCGATATTCCGGAGGATCCCAAGACCCTTTCGGACGAATATATCCGTACCGGCACCGAGGTCGAGGCGATCGACACCGTGGGCGAGTCCTTCGACCACGTGGTGACCGCCAAGGTGCTCACCAAGACCCCGCACCCCGATAGCGACCACATGTATGTGTGCTCGGTCGACGTGGGTGACAAGAACCTCGACGCCGACGGCAATCCCGCTCCACTGCAAATCGTCTGCGGCGCGCAGAACTTCGAGGCCGGCGACCACATCGTCACGGCCATGATCGGCGCCGTGCTTCCCGGCGACGTCAAAATCAAGAAGAGCAAGCTCCGCGGCGTCGTGTCCATGGGCATGAACTGCTCCGCACGCGAGCTCGGCCTGGGCGGCGACCACTCCGGCATTATGATCCTGCCCGAGGATACGCCCTGCGGCATGCCGTTTGCCGAGTACGTGGGTTCGAGCGACACTGTGCTCGACTGCGAGATCACGCCCAACCGCCCCGACTGCCTGTCCATGATCGGCATGGCCCGCGAGACCGGCGCCATCTTCGACCGCGATTTCCACGTTGAGCTGCCCGCCATCAAGGCCGAGACCGGCCGCGCGACCGACGACGAGCTTTCCGTCGAGATTGCCGACGAGGGCCTGTGCGACCGCTACGTCGCCCGCATCGTACGTAACGTGAAGGTCGGCCCCTCGCCCGACTGGATGGTCAAGCGCCTTAACGCCCTGGGCGTGCGCCCGCACAACAATATCGTCGACATCACCAACTATGTGATGATGCTCACCGGTCAGCCGCTGCACGCCTTTGACCTGGACACCTTTGCCGAGCGCGATGGCCACCGCCGCGTGGTGGTTCGCGCCGCCCAGCAGGATGAGAAGTTCACGACGCTCGACGGCGAGGAGCGTACGCTCGACGCCGGCATGGGCCTTATCACCGACGGCGAGCGCCCCGTGGCGCTGGCCGGCGTTATGGGCGGCATGGATTCCGAGATCGAGGACGATACCGTCGACGTGATGGTCGAGAGCGCCTGCTTCAACGCCGGTCGCACCTCGCACACCAGCCGCGATCTGTCGCTGATCTCCGACGCCTCCATTCGCTTTGAGCGCCAGGTCGACGAGACCGGCTGCGTGGATGTCGCCAACGTTACCTGCGCGCTGATCGAGGAGATCGCCGGCGGCGAGGT
>CABSNA010000236.1 GCA_902478865.1 uncultured Collinsella sp. | reverse complement strand
AAGGTCCCCACGATCAATCCGGGTCCTGACGATTCCGATCGCATGCCCCAAGATGCCACCGAGACCCTGCCGATTATCAGCGCTGCAGACACCAAGCAGCCCCAAACGAGTCTCGACGATTCGACCGATATCTCCGATGAAGAAGCCTATGCAAAGCTCAAGGCAAAGCGTGCCGAGCGTCGGCGCAAAAAGCTCATCCGACGCGGTATCGCCGTCGGTGTCGTTGTTGCCATCGCGCTCATTGCCATCATCGCAACGCTGGTCATCAACGCGCAACCCGCAGGCACCAACGGACCGGTGACCGACATGGTCACCGAAGGCACGTTTACCACCACAGTCGAAGCCAAGGGGCAGCTTAAGCCCATCTCGGCATCGGTCGTCTCCCCTTCTGTCGACGGTACGGTTGAAAAGATCAACGTGCAGGCCGGACAGAGCGTCAACGAGGGCGACGTACTCATGACCATTAAGAACGACGCGCTCGATAGCGCTGTTTCCGAGGCGCAGCGCGCGGTCGCGGCCGCCCAGGAAGACCTGAACAATGCAAAGGTGGCACTCGCGGCCGCACAGGCCGCACCGACAACGGACAGTGACGGATCGACCGGTCCATCGGACGCAAACGCCAACGCAAATGCCGTCTCGACCGCCCAGCGCAACCTCGCCTCGGCCCAGGCAGCGCTGGAACAGGCAACTGCAAAGGCGGCCGAGCGCACCGTAAAGGCCCCCAGCTCGGGCAGCATCGTGGAGCTCAACGCCAAGGTGGGCGCTACGGTAACAGGCGGCATGATCATGGGTGAAAGCGACACGAGCGGCGGCAAGCAGTGCATGCAAATCGCCGACCTGTCCAAGATGAAGGTGACGGTTCAGGTGGGCGAAAAGGATATCGCCAAAATTGCCGTGGGCCAAAGCGCCAACGTGACCTATCCCGCGTTTCCCGATATCGTGAGCCAGGGCACCGTCACGGCTATCGCCTCGGTGGCAAACTCTGACTCCGGCTCCGGTAGCGGCGGCAGCGTGACCTTTAACGTCGACATCCTCATCGAAGCACCCGACAGTCGCCTTAAGCCGGGTATGACTGCCGAGGTCTCGGTAGTGACCGAGAAGCTCGACGACGTGGTTATGGTGCCGACCATGGCGCTGATGACCGAAGATGGCGAGCACTATTACGTCAATCAGGCCACCGATTCGGAAGGCAAGAAGACGCGCCGCGTGAAGGTGACCCTCGTGACGCAAAACGACAACGAGGCTGTAGTCGGTAAGACGCAGGTCAAGCGCGACGACCAGGGCAACGAGATCAACCCAGACGTCCCGGTTACCAAGTTACGCGACGGCGACACCATCGTGACGGATACCGGCACAGGCATGACGGCAGACGGCGGCGACAATATGTCTGCCGACGAGGGCAAGTAATGCGTCCCGTCATCGACATCCGCAACGTGCACCGCATCTTTGAGAGCGAGGCCGGTTGCGCCCACATCCTGCACAACGTGAGCCTGGCGGTGAACCCCGGTGAGTTCGTCGCCATCACCGGCCCCTCGGGCTCGGGCAAGTCGACGCTCATGAACATCCTGGGCTGCCTGGACAAGCCGACGGCGGGTGATTATTTCCTGCAAGGGCTCAACGTCGCCGAGCTCGACGATGATGAGCTCACCGAGGTGCGCGCGCTGAGCATCGGCTTTGTCTTTCAGAGTTTTAACTTGCTGCCGCGTCTGACGGTGATCGAAAACGTCATGCTGCCGCTGTCCTACACCAATGTGCCGCGTAGCCAGCGCGAGATGCGCGCCGTGCACGCGCTGCAAGCCGTCACACTGCCGGTCGACCATTGGGACCACCGCATATCGGAACTCTCGGGCGGACAGATGCAGCGCGTCGCCATCGCGCGCGCCCTCGTCAACGACCCGCCCATCATTTTGGCCGACGAGCCAACGGGAAATCTAGACTCGACAACCGGGGCGCTCGTCATGGAAACCTTCCACAAGCTCCAGAAACGCGGCAAGACCATCGTACTCATCACGCATGACCCCGGCATCGCCGCCGAGGCCGATCGAGCCGTAACCATCCGTGACGGGCGAATCCATGACGGCGCATATGTCGCGCATACACCGAATACGTTACGCGGGGCCGTCAAAAACCTGCCCGCGATTTCTGCAACCACCAATCAGCCGAAAGGAGCGAAGGCATGAGCACCCGCGATCTTGTCCAAGAAGCCCTTCACTCGCTCGAGGCCAACAAGGGACGCAGCCTGCTCACCATCCTTGGCATCGTCATTGGCATCGCCTCGGTCATCGCCATGACTTCGCTCATCGGCGGCATCCAAAACAGCCTGGTCAACAGCCTGGGCCTCAATGCAGCCCGCATGGTAGAGATCTATTCGTCCCAAGAACTCACCGATTCGGATGTGGAAAAGCTTCGCAAACTGGTGCCGCAGATTGAGCAGATCGGCATCGTCGATAGCGCCTATTCCGAGTACAAGGTCGGGGATAAAAGCTATACCGTCATGGCACACGGCGTCGATAGCGACATGCTCGATGCCGTGGGCGCCAGCAAGCTCGTTGCGGGACGTGTTTATTCACAGGCAGAGTCTCAATCAGGCTCGCGCGTGGCGCTCATCAGCCGCGGCGGCGCCGATCAGCTTTACGGTAACGAACAGGATGCTCTGGGAAAAACCATCAAAGTGTCCAACGGCGAGGTGCAGATTGTAGGCGTGATTGATGGCGGCAGCGACTCCATGGGCTCGCTCACTTTGTATATGCCACGCGAAACCATCTCCGGCCTATTTGGCGACGAGAATCCTTCATTCCCCAGCGTGACGGCACTTGCCGCCGAGGGCA
>CABSNA010000235.1 GCA_902478865.1 uncultured Collinsella sp. | reverse complement strand
TGAGCGTATTTGGCATAGATGATATGCCTCCGGTCACACTCAAGACCGTTGAATACGGCAAACTGGCCCTTGGGATCACTCACGGCATCCATGAGCGATGTGCCCATGAGCACCGATCCACGCACCCGAGACGACAACGTCTCGAGGCCACCGGGAATTGGATTGGCAACCGCCGTGCAGGCGAGGCCCCGCTCGTCCAGAGCAGAAACCGCCAGCGCGACTCCGCCGCCAAGGCCCTCGCCCCATGCAAAGATGCGGTCGGGGTCCACGCCATCAAGATTGCGCGCCACCTTCGCCATCGCGCAACCCCAACGGACGCGCTTGACAAAAGCAGGAGAGGCAATCCCCTGCTGCAGCTCGCTGGATCCAATCGCCTCATCGTCCAGCGCAAGCACGGCATATCCCATGGCCGCAAACCTCGTCATGTGATGCCATCCCCGCACGGGTCGGTCGATGTCGTGAAACATCAGACATAGCGGCACAAGCTCGGATGCTCGGGCGCGACCGGCAGGCTCGATCAAACGTGCGTGGACCACATCGCCACCAAGCTCAAAGGAAACCTCGGAGTAGCGGGCATACGGATTGGCGAAATCGATCGCCGTAATACTCGGCCCGCAAACCTCAAGGTCCGAAGCGGCTATCTCTAATTCGGAAACATCCGCAGAAGCATCACCGCGCCAATCCCGGAAATCAGCGAGCCTTGACGAGACCGTTCCGGGAATCCCCACAAGGTCGGAGACAATCAGCTCGCCGACATTGCTCTCGCACTTAGACATGAGCCTCCCCTCCCTTGCAGAAAAACGGAATGATCAGATCGTCAAAATCCTGAATCTCCTCGTGGCCAAAGCCTTCAAAGAACTCATGACGCTTTTCACAGGTCAGGTTGTTATAGACCGCAAACTGCGTCGCTGGCGGACAGACGGTATCGGCTGTGCCGGTGCCAAACAGCACGGGGCATTTGACCATAGGGGCAAAGTTCTTGGAATCGAAGTACGCCAGCTTGGCATAGGCTTCGTCGATACGAGTCGAGTCCTCGTCAAACCAGCGAGACCAATAGCGCAGGCCCTCGTAGGCAATGTCGTCGGCATCCAAATCCCAGACCAGGCGGAAATCCGACAGGAAGGGATAGAGGATGGCGGCGCGATTGATAAGCTCGCTGTTAAGTGCACAGGTCGCAATGCCCAAACCGCCGCCCTGCGACGCGCCGTTCACAAACACACGGGCAAGATCGATGCCCTCGAGCTCGCGAACGATGCGGCACAGGATGCGAATATCTTGGTGCAAGCGGACATAGTAGAGGTTGGCCGGATCGCCGTCGATACCGGCGACGATATGGCCCGCGACCGTTGTGCCCTCAAATCCACCAATGTCCTCGGAGGGACCTCCTTGGCCGGGGCAGTCGAGGGCGATGAGTGCCATGCCCATGCCCGCAAACGACGCCTGCTCAAACCAGCTGCGGCTTGCACCCGGATACCCATGGAACTGAAGCACCAATGGCACGGGCTCGTCCGAGACGGGTTTAAGGTACTTGGCATGCAGGCGAGCGCCACACATGCCGGTATACCAGAGGTCGAAAAGCTGGCAGGTCACGGCATCGGTGACCGATGCCGTCTCGATCGCATAGTCAAGCCCGACGGCGTCGGCCTCGGCCATGCGGTCCTTCCAAAAGAGATCGAAATCTGATGGACGGGGCATGGCGCCCCGATACCCACCAAATTGCTGTTGTAGCTCCTGAGCACTTGGCATGGCTCGTGAACCCAACCTTTCGAAATCGCAACGGAGGTGCGCCCGGCAAGGGAACCGGGCGCACGGGAGGGAAAGCGAGGCTACTCGCCGAGCTTGGGATGCAGCAGCGACGGCGCAGCACCGAGCAGCATCTTGGTGTAGGGGTCCTGAGGGCGCTGGAAGACCTGCTTGGCCTCGCCCTGCTCGACGATCTTGCCGCCATTCATAACGATGATGTCGTCAGAGATATAGCGGACCGTCTGGATGTCATGGCTGATGAACACCATGGCCAGGCCGAGCTCCTTCTTAAGGTCGGTCAGCAGGTTCAGAATCTGCGCGCGGACCGAAACGTCCAGAGCCGAGGTGGGCTCGTCGGCGATGATGGCATCGGGGTTCAACGACAGGGCACGGGCAATTGCGACGCGCTGGCGCTGGCCGCCCGAAAGCTGGCCGGGAAGAACCTCGGCGGCGGAGCTGGGCAGACCGGTGAGCTCCAGGAGCTCCTTGACGCGCTTCTCCTGCTCGGCCTCGGTACCCAGGTTGTGGACGCGCATGGGGTCGAGCAGCTGCTCGCGAACGACCATGCGGGGATTGAGCGCCGTAGCCGGATTCTGGAACACGACCGAGATGACACGGCCCATGTGACGACGGTCCTCGGCGGTACGCTTAGTAACGTCCTTGCCCTTAAAGTAGACCTTGCCGCTCGTTGGGGCCTGCAGGCCGCACATGACGTTAGCGGTGGTGGACTTTCCGCAACCGGACTCGCCGACGATGCCGATCGTCTGACCGGGCATGAGCTTAATCGTTACACCCTGGACGGCGTGAACCAGGTTGGGGTGCAGAATCGAGCCGGTACGGGTCCTAAAGGTGACGTGGACGTCATCAAGGAAGATGATCGGCTCGACGCCGTTGACTGCGGTCTCGCTCATCTACATCACCTCCGCGTGAGGGGTCAAACCATTTGCCTTGAGCACCTCGTCGGGGAGCTCGGAATAGAAGTGCTCGTTGCCGGGCACGCGCTTGAAGACCGGACGGGTGTCCAGGCCAATGCGCGGATGGCTCGAGCGGGGCGCGAAGCGATCGCCCTTGGGGAAATCGCGCGG
>CABSNA010000234.1 GCA_902478865.1 uncultured Collinsella sp. | reverse complement strand
TCCCGCGCGCCACGTGTTTATCAAGTGCCCGGAGTGCCGCCGCGTGATCGATGAGGCGCGCCTGCACGACAACCTCGAGGTCTGCCCTCGTTGCGGCAAACACTTTCGCGTGAGCGGGCGCGACCGCATGCGCATGACGATTGACGAGGGCACGTTTGAGGAATGGGATGCCAGTCTGGCGCCGGAGGACTTCCTTTCGTTTCCCGGCTATGCCGACAAGCTCAAGAGCGTGAGCGAACGTTCGGGCGAGCGCGATGCCGTTGTGTGCGGCAAGGGCAAAATCTGCGGTTGCGATACGGCGCTCTTCTTTATGGACGCCAACTTTATGATGGGCTCGATGGGTTCCGTGGTGGGCGAGAAGATCTGTCGCACATTTGAGCATGCGACCGAGCTGGGATTGCCAGTTGTCGGCTTTACCGTTTCGGGCGGTGCGCGCATGCAAGAGGGCGTGACATCGCTTATGCAGATGGCCAAGATTTCTGCGGCGGTTAGGCGCCATAGCGAGGCGGGCGGCCTGTATATCACGGTGCTCACTGACCCCACGACCGGAGGCGTAACCGCGAGCTTTGCAATGGAGGGCGATATTATCCTGGCCGAGCCCGATGCCCTGACGGCATTTGCCGGCCCGCGCGTGATCGAGCAGAACATGCACAAGCGCCTGCCCAAGGGATTCCAGCGCTCCGAGTTTTTGCTGGAGCACGGCTTTTGCGATGCCGTTGTTCCGCGTGGCGAGATTGCGCTCACGGTAGGCGAGCTGCTGGCACTGCACGAAGGGCACGCGCCCGGCCTGGGGGCACCGCACGAGATCGTGCGTACGGCCCGCCGCGGCAAAAAGCTGGGGCACTTGTTCAAGCGCTCGACCGCACCAAAAACCGCGCTCGAGATTGTCAAGCAGACCCGCTCGGCAGATCGCGCCACGGCGGGCGAGATGATCTCGCTGGGCCTGGATGGATTTGTGGAGCTGCATGGCGACCGTTACTTTGGCGACGACGCCGCCGTGGTGGCTGGCATTGGCTGGAAAGACGGGCAACCCGTGACGGTTATCGCCGTCGAGCGCGGCACCACGACCAAAGAGCGCATGCGTCGCAACTTTGGTATGGCACATCCCGAGGGCTACCGCAAAGCGCGTCGCCTGATGCGCCAGGCCGAAAAGTTTGGTCGACCGGTTCTGTGCCTGGTCGATACTTCGGGCGCGTTTTGCGGCATCGGTGCCGAGGAACGCGGCCAGGGTGAGGCGATTGCCCAGAACCTCATGGAGATGAGCGGCCTTAAGACGCCGATTGTCTCGGTGGTGACAGGCGAGGGCGGCTCTGGTGGCGCGCTGGCGCTGTCCGTGGCCGACCGCATCCTGATGCTCTCGAGCTCGGCCTATTCGGTCGTGAGCCCCGAGGCCTGTGCGTCGATCCTGTGGAAGGACACCGAGCGCGCAAGCGAGGCCGCCGAGGCGCTTAAGCTCACGGCCCCCGATCTGCTGGCGCTCGGCATCATTGACGGCATTGTTGACGATAAGGGCCTGTCGCATGAGGAGATCGCCGGTGCCGTCATGTCCTCGGCATTTGATGCCTTCGATGCGCTTGGGCAGCTCGACGACGCGACCCTCACAAACCTCCGCTACGAAAAGTACCGCGCAATCGGTCAGTACCGCACGATGTGACAAAGGGGCAGCCCGCATGTCACATTGGGAAAGGCGTTCCATGTCACAAGTTTCTAACACCACGTTTGTAACGACGGTTTCATCAAACGCCATGGCCGTGGTGGACTATCTGTCCAAAAGCATGATGTCGGCGTTGCCGTTTATTGTCTGCGCGGCGTTGTTCCGCACCGTCGCCGTCATTATGGGCGAAGGCATGCTGGGCCTGTGGTCTGCCGATTCCGAAATCTATCGCCTGTTCTACAGTTGGCTCTATAACGCCGGCTACTACTTTTTGCCCATCTATCTTGGTTGGGCGGCCGCCCGCCAGCTCGGTTGCTCGGAGCAGCTGGGTATGATGCTGGGCGGCGTATTGATTGCGCCCGATCTGCTTAAGCTCGTCGATGCCGCATCGACGACGGGGGCATCGATGACTTCCGTGTATGGTCTGCTTCCCGCGCCGGTCAACGATTACACGACGACTGTTATTCCGGTTCTCATCTCGGTGCCCGTGCTATGGCGAGTGGAGTGTTTCTTTAAGCGCGTTATCCCTAAGGCCGTGGCGTTTTCGTTCGTTCCGTTTGCAACCATGCTTGTCATGGTTCCGGTTTCGCTGTGCATTACGGCGCCGGCGGGCAGCTATCTGGGCATGCTGTTGGGCCAGCTTATGTTTATGCTTGGCAATTCCGGTGGCATCGTGTCGCTGCTCACGCTCATGGGGCTTGCCGCGGGCTGGGAGTTCCTAAAGATCGCCGGCGTCAGCAACGTTGTCCTATCGCTCGCCTATGCGCAGTTTATGAGTGTGGGAACGGATTCGTGCATCCTGATCGCCGCGACGATGGCAACGTTCGCCGTTTGGGGCATGCCCTTTGGCGCGTCGCTTCGCGTTGCGGATAAGGACGAGAAGGCGCTCATGCTGGGCTATTCAATCTCGGGTGTTCTTGGCGGCGTAAGCGAGCCGGCGCTGTACGGTTGCGGCTTTAAATATGGCAGGTGCCTGACGTGCATGGCCATTGGCGGCGCCGTCGGAGGCCTTGTTGCGGCCGTGGGCCACGTTACGGCCTATACCATCGGCATGACGAATGTCCTCATGGTCATTGGCTTTGTCACGGGCGGCATCTCGAACCTGCTGTGGTGCTGCGCTGCCGGCGGTGTGGCATTTGCGGTGTCTGCGGCGCTGAGCTACTGCTTTGGCGTGGTGCCGGCG
>CABSNA010000233.1 GCA_902478865.1 uncultured Collinsella sp. | reverse complement strand
ATATCGACATCGAAATCAGTCCCGATGACATCCGCGTGGACGTGTACCACGCGAGCGGCCCGGGCGGTCAGGGCGTCAACACCACCGACTCCGCCGTGCGCGTGACGCATTTCCCCAGCGGCATTGTGGTCACCTGCCAAAACGAGCGCAGCCAGATTCAGAACAAGGCCGCGTGCATGCAGATCCTCAAGGCTCGCCTGTACGAGATTGAGCTCGAGAAGCGCGCCGAGGCCCTGGATGAGATCCGCGGACCCAAGACCACGATTGGTTTTGGCAACCAGATTCGCAGCTACGTGCTCTACCCGTACCAGATGGTCAAGGACCTACGCACGGGCGTGGAGACCAGCAATGTCGAGGCCGTTCTTGACGATGGCGACCTGGACCCGTTTGTTATTGGCTACCATCGCTGGGCCACCGGCAACGCCGACGCGGAGACCCCGTCTGCATAAACCGCCCGGTTTATGTGGAAATGGATTAAAACCCTCCCAGCAGGGTGGTTTTGTATCCAGAGCAAACCCTGCGCAGGGGTGGTTTTTGTCCGGCGAATCGGTAGAATCGAATACAAGAAGAAGTTCAAAGCGCATCCGATGGGGTGCGCTTTTTTGAGGGAGGCAGCATGGCATATCGTCTGGACATCAAGCGCATTCTTTCGATGAACTTCTTTCACGATCTGCCCCAGATCATGTTGGGGTGTGCCTTGGCCGCCATCGCGACCGACCTGTTTTTGATTCCCAACGGCCTTGCCGCCGGTGGCGTTACGGGCCTTGCGACTATTATCCAGGCGGTCGGCGCATCGCGCGGCCTATCGCTTCCCGTTGGTATTCAGACGATCGTGATGAACGCCTTGCTGTTGCTGGTCGTTATGCGCGAGGGTGGCATGTTCTACGTGGTGCAGACCGCGACGGGCTTTGTGCTTCTGGGCTTCTTTACCGATCTGTTCGCCCCGTTTGTAGCACCTCTGGCGGATGCGGACCTGATGCTTCCCGCTATGTGGGGCGGCATTATTACGGGCATCGGTTACGGCATGGTGTTGCGCGCCGGCGCCAACACCGGCGGCTCGGACACGATTGGCCAAATCATCTCGCGTAATACCTCACTGCCCGTGGGCTCGACCGTCATGGCGATCGATGTTGCCGTATGCGCGCTGTCGGCTCCGGTCTTTTCAATCGAAAACGCGCTATATGCAGGCCTTTCGATGGTCATTAGCGGCTACGTGATCGATGCCGTGGTCGATGGTGGCAACAAACGCCGTATGGTACTCATCATCTCGGACAAGTTCCCTGATATCGCTGCCGATATCATGTATGGCCTGGGTCGTGGTTGTACCAAGTTTAAGGCGACTGGCATGTATTCGGGCGCCGAGAAGCCGGTGATTATGGTCATCGTGAGCCGTCGAGAGCTCAATACCCTCAAGACGATCGTGCGCGAGCGCGATCCTCATGCCATCGTAACGGTCGCTGACGTTACGGAAGCCTTCGGCGAGGGATTCAAGGACATTAGCGCGTAGGGTCGACCGCGTTCCATCCAAAAGACGTTCACATTGATAAACCGTTTCATCAGCGGTTCTGCCTGCTAAATTGTTCAAATAATGATAAAAACTCTGGTAAAGCCATCAGTTTCCAGCATAATGAATGACGTACGTGCATTGCGGCTGTGTTGGGATTACCTTCGGTGCCGTGCGCATTTTGTCTAATGAGGATGAAAGGAAGGCACAATGAGCGACGAAGAGCTCAAAAAGGTTGCCAACGAGGTAAGGAAGGGCATCGTCACCGGCGTGCACGCTGCCAAGTCCGGCCATCCGGGCGGTTCGCTCGGCGCTGCCGACATCATGACCTATCTGTACTTTGAGGAAATGAACGTCGACCCGGCCGATCCCCGCAAGGCCGACCGCGATCGCTTTGTGCTCTCCAAGGGCCACTGCGCTCCGGGCCTGTACGCCGTGCTCGCCGAGCGCGGGTTCTTCCCCAAAGAGGACCTCAAGACGCTGCGCCATATCGGCAGCCACCTGCAGGGTCACCCCAACATGAACGACACCCCGGGCGTCGACATGTCCACCGGCTCGCTCGGCCAGGGCATCTCCGCTGCCGTGGGCATGGCGGTTGCCGCCAAGCACTGGGGCGATACTTACCGCACGTACGCCCTGCTGGGTGATGGCGAGAGCGAGGAGGGCCAGGTTTGGGAGGCAGCCATGTTTGCCGGCAACCAGCAGCTCGACAACCTCTGCGTGATCGTCGACCACAACGGCCTTCAGATTGACGGTCCCGTCGAGGAGGTCAACGACCCCATGCCGCTCGCCGACAAGTTCCGCGCCTTCAAGTTCCATGTGGTGGAGCTCGCCGACGGCAACGACTTCGATCAGATCCGCGCCGCCTTTGCCGAGGCCCGCGCCACCAAGGGTCAGCCGACCGCCATTATCGCCGAGACCATGAAGGGCAAGGGCGTTTCCTTTATGGAAAACCAGGTGGGTTGGCACGGCAAGGCCCCCAACGATGAACAGTTTGAGCAGGCCATGGCAGAGCTCACGGCCGCCGGAGAGGAGCTCTAGGATGGCAGACGTCAAGAAAATCGCCACGCGTGTAAGCTACGGCGAGGCCCTCGTCGAGCTCGCCAACGAGCACGATGACTTTGTGGTCCTCGACGCCGACCTGGCCGCCGCCACGCAGACCGGCAAATTTAAGGCCGCTTGCCCCGACCGCTTCTTCGACGTGGGTATCGCCGAGAGCAACCTGATGGGCGTCGCCGCCGGTATCGCGACCACCGGCCGCGTTGCCTTCGCGAGCACCTTTGCCATGTTCGCTGCCGGTCGCGCCTTTGAGCAGGTCCGTAACTCCATCGGCTACCCGCACCTTAACGTTAAGATC
>CABSNA010000232.1 GCA_902478865.1 uncultured Collinsella sp. | reverse complement strand
CTCCCTGAGGCATACGGCCACGATTGCTATCGGAACGGCCGCAATAGCCACCCTGGCCCTGAAGGCTGCGCTGACCCGAGCGGGGCGCAAGTTCACCGCGGCCTTGATAGCCACGCTGGCCCGCACGCGGAGCCGAAGAGCGCTGGCCATACGGCTGTGGTTGAGAGCGAAGACGCGGCGTCACCTGCGTGGTATCGGCGTCCGCATAGCCACTGCGAGAGCGTCCGGTGGAGATACCACGGTGACCGCGATCGGAATAGCCGCCGTCGCCGTAGCCGGCACGAGGGTCACGCGCCACGCCGCGGGCAGCGGGAAGTGCACGGTCCTCGGGCATCGGCGTACTGCGGAACCGGTCACGCTGCGAGCGAATCTCCTCGCCCGAACCCGTCTCGGTAATATAACCGGCCTGCTGAGGACGCTGTCCATAGCGAGTCGAACGACCGCCCTGAACCATCAGGAAGCGCCCGTTATCGACAGAGGAACGCGAATTGACATAGCCGGCGGCGTCCTGGAAACGACCGCCCTGCTGCGACGTCTCGCGTTCGTATGCCATCAGTTCGTCAAAGTAGGCATTGACGACCTCGCGCGGATTGAGGCCCAAAAAGCGAGCATAGCTCGAAATCATACCCTGCGCATAGCCGCGCGGCGGCATCGAAGCAAAGTTACCGGTCTCGAAAAACTCGATGATCTGCGGCCTGATTTTGATGGTGTTGGCGACCTGCTGAATGGAAAGGCCCATTCGGCGACGCTGCTCGAGCAGCATGTCACCAAAGCGTGCAGCCATCAGAATCCTCCAAACTCACGATCTTCACGTGCCATCTCGGCGTCGACAGATTCCAGCGCGGCAAGCCCCTCCTCGTCCAACAGGACCTCGCGCGGCTTGGAACCGTCGGGCGGGCCGACGACACCCTTTTCTTCCAGCATGTCCATAATACGCCCGGCACGCGCATAGCCAACCTTCAGGCGGCGCTGCAGGCCAGATGTGGAGCCCAGCTGCGATTCCACCACAATATGGGCGGCTTCCCAAATGAGCGGATCATCGTCTTGCGGCTCGGCGACTCCGGTGCGGACAATGCCGCCGCCACCAGCCATGGACATGGAAGCGGGCGCCACGGCGGACAGAATCTCCTCGTGGTAGTCGGGCTCGCTCTGCGACTTGACGAACTCGACAATCTCGTTGATCTCGTCGTCCGAGACAAAGCAGCCCTGGATACGGCGGGGCTTGCCCCAGTCGACCTTGGAGAACAGCATGTCGCCCAAACCGGTGAGCTTCTCGGCACCCATCTGGTCGATGATGACGCGCGAGTCGATGCCCGTGGCGACGTTAAAGGCGATGCGGTTGGTGATGTTGGCCTTGATAAGGCCCGTCACCACGTTGGAGCTGGGGCGCTGCGTGGCAACGATAAGGTGAATACCGGCGGCGCGGCCCAGCTGTGCAATACGCACGATCGAGGCCTCGACATCCTTACCGGCGACCATCATCAGGTCAGAGAGCTCGTCAATGATAATGACCAGGTAGGGCATCTTTTGCGGCGGGTTGTCGTAATGCTCAAACTCGCCGGCGGCCTGCTTTTCGTTATAGGTCGAAATCTTACGGACGTTGAGGCGTTCGAATACCTTCAGGCGGCGCTCCATTTCGGACACGGCCCACTGCAGGGCGCTCGCGGCCTGCTTGGGCTCGGTCACCACGGGCACATAGAGATGCGGCAGACCGTTATAGCCCGCAAGCTCGACACGCTTGGGGTCGACCATGATCAGGCGAACGTCCTCGGGAAGGGCGCGCATGAGCAAGGTCGTGATGATGGAATTGATCATCACCGACTTACCAGAACCGGTCGTACCGGCAATCAACAGGTGAGGCATCTTGGCGAGGTCGGCGACAACCGGCGTGCCCTCGGCGTCGCGGCCGATGGCGAGCTCGAGCGGACCGCCCTTCACATAGGGCAGCACGTCGCCCAGATTGACGTTCTGGCGCTTGCGGTTGGGAATCTCGATGCCCACGAGCGAGGTGCCGGGGATCGGGGCAAAGATACGCACCGACTGGGCAGCGAGCGAAAGCGCGATATCGTCCTCGAGGCTCGAGATTTTGCTCACACGCTCGCCCTCACCGGGCTGCAGCTTAAAGGTCGTCACCGTGGGGCCGGCAATCCAGCCGACGACGCGAGCGCTACGGCCAAACTCAAGCAACGTGGACTGCAACGACTCGGCGGTCTGTTCCAGCTCCTTGTCCGAAGACGCGGCAGAAGCGGACTGCGGGTTTGCATGCAGGATTTCGAGCGGCGGAAGCTTAAGGCCGTCCTCTTCTTCGCCCTCGTTATCCGCGGGGGCATTGCCCGCTCCCCCATCGCTAGAAGTAGACGCCTCGGCAGCGCCCGCGACAGCCGCATCGGCAACCTTGAGATGCTTGAGAAAATCAGGAATTTGAGGGGCGGCCGAGACGGGATTCACGGCAAACGGAGGCTCGGATTCGTCGATCTTGTCCGGATCGTCCTCCATCGAGAGCTGGCCGGTCACCTGACCGCGCTTTGCCTGACGTCGCGGCAGCAAGGTGGTTTTAGCAGTCTCGAGCAGAGACTCGTCGTCCTCGTCATCACCCTCGGTAAGCTCAATCTCGCTCTCGGACCAAGACGGGTCGGGCTCACTCGTATTGAGCTTGGGAGCCGTCTTACCTTTCCTGGCATGACGGCGCGGCAGCAGCGTGGTCTTAGCACGCTCGGCCTCCACGGCATCGGACACGTCGACAAACGGGTCCTCGTCCTCGTCATCATCGTCCAAAACCGGGTCGGCATCGTTGCCCATGACCGTGGTCACGGCAGCATCAGAGCCCTTTTGACGAAGAATGCTCAGGTGCGGACGGGCAACGCCGGGCACCGACAGGGCTTCGTCGTCACCCCACGGGCTCGCGTTAACATCGGCACGACGGCGCTCG
>CABSNA010000231.1 GCA_902478865.1 uncultured Collinsella sp. | reverse complement strand
CGAGATTCATGAGCGTCTCGTGGGCTCGGAGATGTGTATAAGAGACAGGTGTTCTCGTTTTGCATGTGCCCCGGCGGGCAGGTTGTCGCCGCCTCTTCCGAGCAGGGCCACCTGTGCGTCAACGGCGCCAGTCTCAATGCCCGCGACGGACGCAACGCAAATGCCGCCCTGCTCGTTAACGTCACGCCCGAGGACCTTCCCAACGATGACCCGCTCACCGGCATCGAGCTCCAGCGTGCCTGCGAGGCGGCCGCCTATCGCCTGGGCGGTTCCAACTGGAACGCACCGGCACAGCTCGTCGGAGATTTCCTCGCAGGACGTGCCAGCAAGGCGCCCGGAAAGGTAAAGCCCACCTATCCGCTCGGTGTGACCTGGACGGCAATTGACGAAGCCCTGCCGCAGCATATCGTCGAGTCGCTCCGCCTGGGACTTCCCCTACTCGGAAAAAAGCTACGCGGCTACGACCGCCCCGACGCCGTTCTTACCGGCGTGGAGACTCGTTCGAGCTCACCGGTTACTGTCACCCGAGACCGAACGTGCCATGCCGTGTCGACCCCGGGCCTCTATCCTTGTGGTGAGGGAGCTGGATATGCCGGCGGCATCATGAGTGCGGCCACCGACGGCATCCGTTGTGCCGAAGCCCTGATCGCAGACCTCTAACGCACGAATTCCAGCGCGCAAAAGACACAGGCCCCAAGCTCCACAGGGAACTCGGGGCCTGTTCACTATTTCTTAAACCGTGCACCCTGGCGTTTTCTGCCCGATGCGAACGTGGAACCCTTGCGGGCCTGCGAACGTAAACGCTCAATCGTCTCGTCCTCAGACGCACCCTCGAGCATCGCCCGAATCTGAACGACGGCATCGCGCAGGCGCGCCGCCTCCTCAAAGTCCATGGCGGCAGAAGCGTTACGCATATCCTCTTCCATGGTTTCGACGATCCGCACAAGCTCGTCATGCGGCAGTTCTTCCAACTGCTCCGCAAGTGTCTGCTCGGGCGCCACCGTTTCCGGCACGCCACCCTCGCCCGACTCATCGGGCGTATAGAATGCGCCATGTCCAAGAGAGTCGCCCTTCGAGCGCCCCTTGGAACCCACGGTTTTTTCGGCCTCGGCAATAAAACTTGAGATGTCGTTGATGGCCTTGCGCACCGTCTTTGGCACAATGCCATGCTCTTCGTTATATGCCATCTGAATCTCGCGACGGCGCTGCGTCTCCTCGATGGCCTCTTTCATCGAATCGGTCACAACGTCCGCATACATGATGACTTCGCCATCGGCGTTACGGGCCGCGCGGCCAATCGTCTGAATCAGCGAACGGCGGTTGCGCAAGAAGCCTTCCTTATCGGCATCGAGAATTGCCACCAGTGAGACCTCGGGAAGGTCTAGGCCCTCGCGAAGCAGGTTGATGCCAACGAGAACATCGATCTTGCCCTCGCGCAGCGTTCGCAGGATCTCGACACGGTCCATCGTCGCTGTATCGGAGTGCATGTAATTGACCTTAATGCCGGCATCAAGCAGATGGTCGGTCAGGTCCTCGGCCATGCGCTTGGTGAGCGTGGTCACCAGCACGCGCTCCTTGCGGGCAACGCGCTCGCGAATCTCGTCCTCAAGATCGTCAATCTGCCCACGAACCGGACGCACATCGATCTTGGGGTCGAGCAGACCGGTTGGACGAATAATCTGCTCAACGTCGTTTTGGCTCACCCGCAGCTCGTAGTCGCCCGGTGTGGCCGAAACATAGATAAACTGGGGTATCCTTGCCTCAAACTCATCGAAACGAAGCGGGCGGTTATCGAGTGCCGAAGGAAGGCGAAAACCATGCTCCACCAGCGTCACCTTACGCGAGCGGTCACCTTCGTGCATGCCGCGAATCTGCGGCACCGTCACATGGCTCTCATCGATGATGCAGAGCATATCCTTGGGAAAGTAATCGATCAGGGTAAACGGCGGCTCACCCGGCTTGCGACCGTCCAGATGACGCGAGTAGTTCTCGATACCGTTACAAAAACCCATGGTCTCGAGCATCTCAAGATCATAATCGGTGCGCTGCTGCAGACGCTGCGCCTCGAGCAACTTATCAGTCGCCTTGAGCTCGGCCACACGCTTCTCGCACTCTTCGCTGATCGATTTCAGAGCCGCCTTGACCTTCGGCTTCTCGGTCACGTAGTGCGAGGCCGGCCACACGGGGATGGCCTCGTACTCACGAAGCATCTCTCCGGTGACCTCATCGATCTCGGCAATCAGCTCGACCTCGTCGCCAAAGAACTCAAACCGCAACGGATGCTCGGCATAAGGCGGATACACGTCGACGACATCGCCGCGCACGCGGAACGTGCCGCGCGCCAGGTCATAGTCATTGCGATCATATTGAATGTCTATAAGTGCGTGGATAAAGTCATCGCGCTCGAGCGGCACCTTCTTGTCGACGTTTGGAGCCAGACCCGCATAGTCCTCAGGAGAGCCAATGCCATAGATACACGAGACCGATGCGACAACGATCACATCGCGTCGAGAGAGCAGCGATGCGGTCGCCTGATGTCGCAGCATCTCGACCTCTTCGTTAATCGAGGAGTCTTTCTCGATATATGTATCGCTTTGCGGCACATACGCCTCGGGCTGATAGTAGTCGTAGTACGAGACAAAGTAGACCACAGCGTTGTTGGGAAAGAACTCTTTGAGCTCGCTCGCAAGCTGAGCGGCGAGCGTTTTATTCGGAGCCATGACCAGCGTCGGCTTTCCCAGGGCCTCAATAGTCTTTGCCATCGTGAAGGTCTTGCCCGAACCAGTCACGCCCAGCAAAACCTGATAGCGGTCTCCGTCCCTCACGCCCTGCACAAGCGACTCAATGGCCTTAGGCTGGGAACCGGCAGGCTCATAGGGAGACACGACCTTAAACGGCACGTCAGAGCCTTCAACGCCAAAGCTGTCTCTT
>CABSNA010000230.1 GCA_902478865.1 uncultured Collinsella sp. | reverse complement strand
CGATGTCATCGCCCTTTATCGCCGCACGTTGGCCGAAAGTGGGCTTGAATCTGCCGCCTGGGGGCACATCGGTAACAACCATCTGCATGTGAACATCCTGCCGCGCGATGCGCAAGACTACCGTCGTGGTGGAGAGCTCTTTGCCCAGTGGGCTTCCGAGGTCACGGCCATGGGCGGTGCCGTTTCTGCCGAACACGGCGTCGGCAAGATCAAGGCGGGCTTCTTGGAGACGATGTACGGCCACGAGGCCATGGTCGAGTCGGCGCGCCTCAAACTCCAGCTCGATCCTGCCGGCCAGCTGGGTCGCGGCAACCTGTTTACGGAGAAGCTCTTGGATGAACTCGTCCAGAAAGGGGGCGCGTGAAGATGAGTGATTTCCATATGGTGGTGTGCGTCAAGGCGGTGCCCGGAAGCACCGAGGTCAAGATGGACCCCAAGACCAATACTATCGTGCGTGATGGCAAGCAGGCGGTCATTAATCCCTTCGATGCAAGTGCCCTCGAATGTGCGCTAGCGCTGAAGGACGACTTTATCGGC
This sequence comes from uncultured Collinsella sp., assembly GCA_902478865.1. Classification (GTDB taxonomy): domain Bacteria; phylum Actinomycetota; class Coriobacteriia; order Coriobacteriales; family Coriobacteriaceae; genus Collinsella. The sequence continues at coordinate 2,400 of CABSNA010000230.1, read as the reverse complement.
TTTGGCATGGACGTGCGTGTGACGGTGGTGTCGATGGGCATCCCCGCGACCGAATCGCTGCTGCGCGACTGCATCGCCCGCGGTGCCGACGACGCGCTGCTGCTGACCGATCGCGCCTTTGCGGGCGCCGATACCCTAGCCACCACCTATGCCCTCAAATGCGGCATCGAGGCACTCGTTGAGGACTTTGACCTGCTCATCTGCGGCAAGATGGCAGTGGACGGCGATACGGCCCAGATCGGCCCCGAGCTGGCCGGCGCCTTTGGGGTCCCCTGCGTGACCGACGTGAGCTGTGTGCAGAGCGCGGGATTTACGACGTGTGGCTCGCTGGCGCTCGTTCACGGCTGCGATGCCGGCGAGGAGACGGTGTACCTGGAGATGCCGTGTGCGATGACGACTGCCAAGGAGATTGGCCAGCTGCGCATGCCGAGTATTGCCGGTATTCGCGCGGCCGAGGATGCAGACGTGCGCGTGGCCAGCGCTGCCGACGTAAACGCCGACCCCTCGCGTTGCGGCCTTGCCGGATCACCGACGCAGGTCGTGCGCTCGTTTGTGCCCGACCGTGACCAAACGTGCGAGGCCGTCGAGGGAACGGCGTCCGAGCAGGCGGTAAAACTTGCCAAGATTATCGAGGGGATGGCATAGATGAGCGGGCTGATTATCGATAGCGAAGCCTGTATCGGCTGCGGTCGCTGCGTTCGCGCCTGCGCCTCGGGCGGCATTGTGGTGGAGGGTGAGCGCCCCAATCGCTGTGCCCGCGTAACCGACGGCTGTATCCTGTGCGGTGGGTGCGTCGACGCCTGCCCCGTCAACGCCATCTCGATTGAGCGCGACGAGGCCGCCGGCGCGGCAGACCTTGACGCATATCGAGACATCTGGATCTTCGTGCAGACTGACGAGCACGATGCCGTTGCATCCGTGGCCTTCGAGCTCATGGGCAAGGGGCGCGAGCTTGCCGATGCCCGCGGCTGCCGTCTGGTGGCACTGGTCGGCATGAGCCCCGAGGGCTCACTCGGGGACCTGGAGCATCTGATTTGCGCCGGTGCGGACGAAGTTCTGGTCTGTCGTGACGAGCGCCTGCGTCAGAACGACGCGGAGGTCTACGCTCGCTTGATCTGCGATTTGGTAGCCGAGCGCAAGCCCGAGGCCATTCTGTACGGCGCGACCGCCTTTGGTCGCGAGCTGGCGCCCGGTGTGGCCGTGCGCTTGCAGACGGGTCTTACGGCCGATTGCACGGTGCTTTCTATGGATACGGAGACGGGTCTGCTGCAGCAGACGCGCCCGGCGTTTGGCGGCAACCTGATGGCCACCATTATCTGCCCCAACCACCGTCCTCAGATGGCAACGGTGCGCCCCGGCATCTTTAAGGCGCTCGAGTTTGACTATAGCCGCTCCGGCACGATTACCCAGGTAGTGCTTGCGGATGACGTTAAGGCCCGCGTCGAGATCTCGATTCCCGCCGAGGAGTGGGGACAGCAGGCCTCAATTGCCGATGCCGAGCGTCTGGTCGTGGTGGGCCGCGGCATCGGCTCCAAGAAGAATCTGCCCCTGATGCGAAAGCTCGCCGGTGCCCTGGGTGCCGAGCTTGGTTGCACGCGTCCCATTGTGGAGGCAGGCTGGTTGGAGTATCGCCACCAAATTGGCCAGACGGGCGTATCGGTCTCGCCCAAGCTCCTCGTGAGCATCGGTGTCTCGGGCGCTATCCAGCATCTCGCCGGCATCGGTGGGGCGGAGTGCATTGTCGCCATCAATGAGGACCCGGATGCCCCCATCTTTGGTGCCGCCCAGTACAAGGTCGTCGGCGATGCCGTTGAGATCGTTGAGGAGCTGCTGGCTCAGCTCGAGTGCTAAGCGCTTGCCAGCCAGCGGCGCAGCTCGTCCTTAAGGCGGCTCCAGGTTGCCTGCGCGGCGGGGTCGGTAAAGGGTCGCGTGATACCAAAGGGCGCGTCGAGCAGGCGATAGATATCGCCTTGCTCGCGCGCCAGTGCACGGCTTGCCGGATGGACGAGCTCAAACATAAAGCAGATGAGCCCCACCAGGTAGTCCGCCGGCTCGTTGCGCTCGTCACGCGCGACGCAGCGATGCTCGTCAAAGGCGGTAAGCGCCGGTGTCGAGAAGTGGCTGGCGAGAAACGTGTCCTCATCCACCTTGAGGATGGTGTCGACGGTGCTGTCGGCGATGGTGCGCATGATGTCGATCTTGTCGCCATCGCGCACGATCTCGCAGAAGCTCCGTGTACGGGTGTCGAGTTCCGCGGGCAGGCGAAAATCACTGTGGTGGGCGATGCTCGCGCGGATCAGTTCGTCCTCTGCCGGGTCATCGATAAAGTCGCGGATGCTCGTTACGGCGGGTGCATCGGCGGGATTCTCGCCAAAGAGGACCTCGATGCCCAGCGCTGCA
>CABSNA010000229.1 GCA_902478865.1 uncultured Collinsella sp. | reverse complement strand
CGCTCAAAAACGCCAACGTGCTGGTGCTGGGCGCGGGCGATATCGGCGGCCACTTTGCCACGCTCTGCCGCAGCATGGGCGCGCACGTCCGCGGCATCAAGCGCCATCCACTCGTATACCCCATTGTGTTTGAGGACATGGACGGCATGGATGCCCTGCCCGAGCGCCTGGCCGAGGCAGACGTTGTCGCGTCCTTTATGCCCAGCACGCCCGAGACCCGCGGTCTGGCGAATGCCGAGCTCTTCGCCGCGATGAAGCCGGGCTCCTTCTTTGCCAACGGCGGCCGCGGTGACCTTGTTGTTGCCGACGATCTGGTTGCCGCTCTTGAGTCCGGACACCTTGCCGGTGCCGCGGTCGACGTCACCGACCCCGAGCCGCTGCCTGAGACAAGCCCCCTGTGGGATGCGCCCAACATGCTCATCACACCGCACATCTCCGGCTGGTTCCACTTGGCCGCCACGCTCAACAACGTGGTCGACATCGCCGCGGAGAATCTGCGTCACCTGCAGGCCGGCGAGACCCTGCGCTGCTGGATCGAACACTAAGAATTACGCCGTTTTACAAACGGCGTAATGAGCCGACGCTGCGAGCCCGTCTGGACGGCAATCTGCCTTTCAACTTCGTCGGCATGACCAGAAGGTCAATGCCGCCTTGTTTCAAGGCACCTTGCTCGCCCAGACGGGCTCTCGCTGACTTTTGTTCGGCCAGTGAGGTTTAGAGCTATTTAAGCGTTGTTAGATAGTTTCTTGCGTTTTCGACGTTCATTGCTGCGACGGGCGCATGCGAACAGAGTTTGACATCGTTGGTGACCAGTAGATCTGCTTGAGCGCGTATCGCTGCCGCAATGATTAAATCGTCTTCGTAATCGCTATGGAGCTCACGCTGCCTGCTCGCCATCCATATATCGCTCAGGTCACAGGGCACTGGCGTGGCAAGCTGCGACAGCACGCTAAGACAATCCCATGCAAGCGATGTCGCTGCCGCAGCGGCATCTTGGGAAAGAGAACCATGCTCTCGCCGATACCATGCCTTATGTTCGCTTGAAATCAAATAGAACAGGGCTTTGGACGATGTCGCCGCATACAGCAAATCCACCTGCGCCGTGCATGCATCACGTAAAAACTCAATCGCCACCGCACGACCACGTCGTGAGGGAATGAAGTAATCGAGCCACACGTTGGTGTCAACCAAGATGCGCTTTGGAGTCTCACTCATAGAGCCAGCTCATCTCCTCGCCATAGCGATCCGCATAGGCATTCCGTTTGAGCTCTTCGTCGTCCGATGGCTGAGCCTTGACCATATCGATTCCCGACTCACAGCAAGCGGCAGCGAACAGCTTCGACCCCTGATCCATAAGCTCGAGCTTACGTTTGGCGGCCTTTTCGCGCTCGCGCTGTTCCGCCCGGGCACGACTGGGCAGCAGGATATCCTCGAGCGCACCGGGGCGATCGGCCAGCGACGCTGCAAGCTGCCAGAGCGCTCGCACCGCTTGGCTCGGCGTCATACCGGCCTTGGAGAGAGCGGCGTCCCCACTCCTTTTAAGATCGGCATCGAGACGTACGTTGATCTGAGCGGCTGTTGTGGTCATGACCCCTCCTTAATACTTCAAAACTATCATAAAACTCTATGGTAGATACGTAAAGCATGTATAGCATTTACAAGCATCAGCCGTACTCTGTACACAAAAAGCCGCCGAGGCACACTGCACCTCGGCGGCTACGCATCACCAATCCAGTTCGGTTTCACCTTTTGCATTCGCCCAGATAAAACCTGCCGAAATTAACATCCCTTTTTGGCAGGTTTTAGAGCTCTACACTTTCGGCGCCGTTGATGGTTAGGTTTCGCTCGTAGAAGGCGGTGAGGGCGCGGATGGCGTACATTACGTCGCGCACGCCGCCGGTCTCGTAGCTCGAGTGCATGGCAAGCTGCGGCAGGCCCACGTCCACGGCATGCATGCTCGCCTGCATGTTCGACAGGTTGCCCAGGGTAGAACCGCCGGCCATGTCGCTCTTGTTGGCGAAAGCCTGCGTGGGCACGTCGGCGTCATCGCAGATAGCCTGGAACACCGCGCGGCTAAAGGCATCGGTGCAATAGTGCTGGTTGGCTGCCTCCTTGATGACGATGCCGCCGTTAAGCACCACCTGGTTGCGAGCGTCACACTTTTCGGCATGATTGGGATGCACGGCATGCGCATTATCGCAGCTCACGAGCATCGAGGCGGCAAGCGCACGATGGTAGGACTCGTCATCAAAGCCCAGCGATCCGTTGATGCGTCGCAGCGCATCGGCCAAGAACGTCGACATGGCGCCCTGCTTGGTCTCGGAGCCAACCTCCTCGTTATCAAAGCAGCAGAAGACCGAAACGTCGTGCGCGTTCTCGGCACCCAAAAATGCCTGCAGCGAGGTGTAGGCGCAGGCCAGGTCGTCGAGCTTGGGCGTCGAGATAAACTCGTCGGCCCAGCCCCAGATGCGTGCATCCTGACGATTGACCAGGAACAGATCGCGGCCCAGGATCTGCTCGGGCTCAACGTCCAATTCGTCAGCGATCAGGGCATCGAAGTCACCCTGCTTAAGGTCGCCAGCGCTGATGAGCGGGCACAGGTCGACGGCTCGGTTGGGAGCAAAGCCCTCGTTAACGCCGCGGTTCATGTGGATAGCAAGACTCGGGATAATAGCGACTTCGCGCTCGGTGGCAAGCAGGCGGCTCTCAATACGGTCGCCTTCGCGTACCAACACGCGGCCCGCGAGCGCCAACGGACGATCGAACCAGGTGTAGTCGATCATGCCGCCGTAGGCCTCGGTGTTCAGGCGCAACGTCTCGCCTGCGCCGTCAAGCTCGGGCACGGCCTTGACCTTAAACGTCGGCGAATCGCTGTGCGACGCCGTGAGCTGAAAATGATAGCTGTCTCTTATACACATCTCCGAGCCCACGAGACGCTCATGA
>CABSNA010000228.1 GCA_902478865.1 uncultured Collinsella sp. | reverse complement strand
CGTGTGGCAGATGGCAGACGTCGCCTCCTCGTGCCATGGCTCGGCAAACGCCTCAAAGACCCCTGCGAACTCGGTGGGATAGCGGTGCTCCAGCTCGTCAAAATATCCAGGCAAAAAGAGCACCGAGCGCGAGTGATAGAGCCGCCCTGCAAACAGTGGGCTTAACTCCTCGCCACAGTTATCTTGGATAAAGCTGCACACGGCATTGTTTGGCCACGGTCCATGCAGGGGTTTAAGGTTCGCAGGCGTTATGCCGGCTTCGGGCATGCACATGAGCGTGGGCGCGCTGACCTCGCTCACGCACGCGTACGGCTCGGGTGTGTATTCGGCCAGGTACATATCGTGCGTCGGGGTAATGTAATGCTCCATGACGATGCAGGCAGGGGAGAGGGGCATGATCCATGCGCGTCCGTGCGCCCGATCGTTTGCCACCTCGCCGGTAAAGACGGCGCCCTTGCCGGTAAGCTCCAGGCCAAACTGCTCAAACTGCGGTGCGTAGAGCTCGGTTATGTCGGTCGCTGCCCGCCGTATTTGCAAAAGCGTCCCTTTCCTTTGCAGAAACGTCCACGCCTGGCTTGATTGTGAGCCATGGCTAACACATCAATGATAAGTTCATTACGGTTAACTCTCAAGCCGTTAGAAAGGAATCTCATGGCAAAGGGGTCAAAAAGGGAAGGCGGCGGTATCGGCGAGCTGCTTGCATATGCCGGCGACCGCAAATTCCTAACGTATTTGGGCATGGCCCTCTCGGCGTTCTCGCAGCTGTTGAGCTTTGGCCCGTACGTGTGCATCTGGCTTGTTGCGCGAGACCTGATTGCCGTGGCGCCCAACTGGAGCGAGGCCGCCGACATCGCAATGTATGGTTGGTGGGCTGTTGGTTTTGCCCTGGCAAGCATCGTGGTCTATTTCGTGGGACTCATGTGCACGCACCTGTCCGCGTTTCGCTGCGCATCCAATATCCGCAAGGCTACGAGCGAGCATCTGCTTAAGCTGCCGCTCGGCTACTTTGACACGCACGCCACCGGTGAGCTGCGCCGTATCGTAGACGGCTGTGCCGCCTCCACCGAGACGCTGCTCGCGCACATGCTGCCCGATATCGCCGGTGCCACCGCCATGGTCGTGGGCCTGCTTGTGCTGCTATTTGCCCTCGATTGGCGTTTGGGCGCGGCATGCTTAATCTCGGTCGTCGTTTCGTTTTGCGCCATGGCCACCATGATGAGCGGCAAGGGCGCCGAGTTTATGAAGGCTTACATGGGCGCGCTGGTCAAGATGAACAAGACCGGCACCGAATACGTTCGCGGCATCCCCGTGGTCAAGGTATTCCAGCAGACGGTCTACTCCTTTAAGGCGTTCCACGATGCGATCGCCGAATACGCCGATATGGCGCAAAACTATGCGGGTACGTTTTGCCGGGGTCCGCAGGTGCTCAACCTTACTGCGCTCAACGGCCTTGTGGCATTTCTTTTGCCTGTGGCGCTGCTGCTGGCGCCGGGCGAGACGGACTTCGCGCACTTTATGGTCAATTTTACGTTTTACGCGATCTTTTCGGCCGTGGTGCCGACGGCCATGACCAAGCTTATGTTTGTGGGCGAGGCGTCTCAGATGAGTGCTGATTCGCTGGCTCGCATCCGAAGCGTTATGGATTCCAAGCAGCTCTCCGTGCCCGCTCAACCCAAGCACCCCGCTGGCAGCGATGTGCGCTTTGAGGACGTGAGCTTTACCTACGAGGGTGCTGAGGCGCCTGCCGTCGATCATGTGAGCTTTAGCGTTCCCGCAGGTAGCACCCTTGCGCTTGTGGGTCCTTCGGGCGGCGGCAAGTCAACCTGCGCAAGCCTGATCCCGCGTTTTTGGGATGTTTCCTTGGGTCGTGTGCTCGTGGGCGGCGTAGACGTTCGCGACATGGATCCGCACGAGCTCATGGACCAGGTCGCCTTTGTGTTTCAGACCAACCAGCTGTTCCGCCAAACACTTGCCGATAACGTGCGCGCCTCCAAGCCTGGAGCCACTGACGACGAAGTGCGCGCGGCCCTCTCCGCGGCCCAGTGCGACGATATCGTGGCCAAGCTCCCGCAGGGCATCAATACCATGCTCGGTGCCGGCGGAGCATATCTTTCGGGCGGCGAGGTCCAGCGCGTGGCACTTGCCCGCGCGATCCTTAAAGACGCGCCTATCGTGGTGCTCGATGAGGCCACGGCGTTTGCGGATCCCAAGAACGAGGCACTCATCCAGCGCGCCTTTAGCAAACTGGCGGCGGGTCGCACAGTCATTATGATCGCGCACCGGCTTTCGACCGTGGTGGGGGCCGACAAGATCGTGGTGCTCAACCAAGGTAGCGTGCAGGAGGCCGGCACCCATGCCGAGCTGCTGTCCCAAAAGGGTCTATACGCCAAGATGTGGGCCGAATACGAACAGGCCGCGAGCTGGAAAATCACTGCAGCGACCGCGGATGCCGCCGTCACGAAGGGAGGCGAGGCCTAAATGTTCGCCTCATTCCAAAAGAAGTATTTCCTATCCGATAAAGGCGTCGCCGGCGTAAAACGCGGCATTTTCTGGACCGCGCTCACCAATCTCATTACCATGGCCGGCATGGGCTTATTGTTCCTGGTCATGGCCGGTTTTGTCGAACATCTCGCCACCGGTGCCGACCTGCCGGATGCCCTGCCGATTGTGGGCGGCCTCCTGGTCTTTTTCGTGTTGCTCTTTGCCTCTAACTGGCAGCAGTATTACTACACCTACTGCATCTTTTACGAGGAGTGCGGCAAGCAGCGTATGGAGATTGCCGAGCGCTTGCGCAAGCTGCCGCTGTCGTTTTTTGGCCGTCGTGATCTGGCCGATTTAACCGAGACCATCATGGGCGACGTCCAGGCCATGGAGCACGCCTACAGCCACGTGCTGGGAGAGCTTTGGGGTGCCATCATCGCAAGCGCCATTGTGTTCGTGGCGTCG
>CABSNA010000227.1 GCA_902478865.1 uncultured Collinsella sp. | reverse complement strand
CTAGGTTGTTATGGGTGGGCGTGACGGCTACTCGTCGCGCTTCTCCTCATGGCGGGCAGCGGCGTGGGCGTCGTGAATGCCCTTGATGGCGGCATGGCGGGCGGTGCGGGCGTCGTGCATGGCGTCGCGGGCCTCGGCGGCCGTTGCCTTGGCAGAGCGCAGCTTGGCTGCCAGGTCGGGATTGGTCTCGGCAACCGCGGCGATCGTGGGGCCGTCGAGCTCCTCTTGCGTGGGCTCGGCCAAAAAGTCGATGGCATACTGAGCGGCTACCATGGAGCCCTTGGCGAGCACGCTCTCGTCGATCTTGTAGAAGCAGGAGTGCTGGGCATAGGTGGCGCCGATCTGGGGATTGCGCGCGCCGACAAAGGCGAGCACGCCTGGTACGCGACGCAGGTACTCCGAGAAGTCCTCGCCCGAAAGCGTGCCGCGGTAATGGCCCTCGCCCGCGGGACCCAAGCACTTGAGCACAGCTTGGCGGCAGCGCTCGCTCGAGGCGGCATCGTTTTCGACCTTGTAGTTGGCGATGGTGTAGTCGGTGAGTTCGGCCTCGGCGCCTAGTGCTGCTGCGGTGTGCTCCACGATGCGGCGCATAAGCTCGGGCATCTCCTCATGCGTCTTGTCGCCATAGGTGCGCACCGTGCCGGCGAGGTACGCCGTGCCGGCGATAACGTTGCGCGCGGTGCCGCCGTGCAGTTCGCCGACGGTGATGACGGCGGGTTCGTAGGGGCTAATCTCGCGCGAGACGATGGTCTGCAGGGCGTTGACGATCTCTGCCGCCACCATAACGGCGTCGTGGCCGCGCTGGGGCATGGCGCCATGGCACGAGGTGCCGCGGACGTCGATGCGGAACCAGTCGGTGTTTGCCATGCGCGGACCGGGCTCGCAGCTCACGGTGCCGGCGTCGACCTCGCTCCAGATGTGCGCGGCATAGGCGCCGTCGACGCCATCGAGCACACCCGTGCCGATCATGAGCTTGGCGCCCCGGCCGTTTTCCTCGCTGGGCTGGAATACGATGCGAATCTCACCGTGGATGTCGTCAGTCATATGGCGCAGGATTTGTAGCGTGCCGAGCATCATGGCGATATGGCAGTCGTGACCGCAGGCGTGCATGCAGCCCTCGTTGACGCTGGCGAACTCCTCGCCGGTCTGCTCGGTGACGGGCAGGGCGTCGATGTCGGCGCGCAGCAGGATGCGGCGGCGCGGCGTGCCGTCCTCGCGGTAGGCATCCGGCGCGGTACCGCGGAGCGTCGCCACCAGGCCCGTCTTGAGCGGACGTTCGTAGGGGATATTCATGGCGTCGAGCTGGTTGGCGATGTCGGAAGTCGTACGCTCCTCGGCAAGGCTCAGCTCCGGGTGCTTATGGAAGTGCCGGCGCTGCTTGATGATGTAGGGTTCAAACTCGGCGGCGATATCTCGGATGGCCGCGATGACGTCGTCTGCCGCGCGAACCTCGGTTGCCGCCATAATTTGCTGTGCCTTGGTCTTCGTCATGGTCGATTTGCTCCTTGCTGGGTTGATCGCAAAATCGTACAGGCTCTCTCCAGTATGCCACCTGCCGCTAGGGCTGGTAAAGTTGCCGTTTGCCGCTTGGGGTTTTGTTGCAAGGGCGGGGGAGTACACTCGGGGTGTTGAATTACCCGCCAGAGATGGGGTTGCCCATGCAACATATCGATCGGATTATCCGCTCCAAGAACGTCTTTACCGCCCAAGACGGCATCGATACCGCCCGTGAGTTGGCGATCGCCATCGCGGGTGATCGTATCGTCGCAGTTGGCGCGCCCGATGACGTGATTGCCGCCGCACCTGCCGCCACGCCGGTGGTCGATTACGGCGAGCAGTTTGTCTGCCCCGGTTTCCATGACGCTCATCTGCACTTCTTCCATACCTCGGTCGGTTCCTCGCCGTACATGCTCATGGATATGGGCACGTCCGAGGCGGCGCTGGTGCAGGACGCGCTCGAGTTTTCCCAGGGCCTGCCCGACGACGTCTGGGTCGTGACGCAGGGCTGGCGCGATTACCGCTGGGATCCGCCCGAGCACCCTACCAAGGCCTCCCTCGACGCCGCCTTCCCCGATCGCCCCTGTGTTATGTATTCGGGCGATGGGCATACCCTGTGGCTCAACAGCCGCGCGCTCGAAGCCCTCGGCGTGACGCGCGACAGCGAGCCTCCGGCGGGTGGCAGTTACGACAAGGATGCAAATGGCGAGCTCACGGGCATTGCTCACGAGGCGGCTGCCATGCAGCTGCTGCCGCGCTGTCTTGAGTGGCTGGGCGAGGACCGCATCGCGAGCGCTTACGCCGACCAGATGAAGCGTATGGCCGAGCAGGGCATCACCTCAATCTGCGATATGTCGCTCATGCCCATGCCGGGCTGCGACTTTATTCGCGACGATGTTTACGACAAGCTGCAGGCCGCCGGCAAGCTGGGCATCCGCGCCCATCTGTTTCCCACGCTGCTGGATGACCAATCGCGCTTGGAAGAACTCCAGACCCGCTACGCGAACAACGCGCTGCTCTCGGCGCCAGGCTTTAAACAGTTCTTCGACGGCGTGTCGAGCGAGCATACCGCATACCTCACTGAGCCCTATACCAACCTGCGCTTCCCGGGCGACCAGGGTCGCCTGACGGTTCCTGTCGAGCGCATGCGCAAGTTGGTTCTGGCGGCAGCCGAGCGCGGCCACACCGTGCGCATTCACGTTATCGGCGACGGTGCCATCCATGCTGCGCTCGATATCTTTGAGGAGGCGGCAGAGCTCTACGGTCTTCCCCCGCACGGTCATAACACGCTCGAGCATCTGGAGAATTTGCTGCCTCAGGACATCGATCGTCTGCGCAAGCTCAACGTCATTGCCTCGAGCCAGCCCTGCCACATCACGCTCGACCCGGGTGGCCCGGAGCGCGACCTGGGCCTGGAACGCAGCCGCATCATGTGGCCGTTTGCGACCTATAAGCAGCGCG
>CABSNA010000226.1 GCA_902478865.1 uncultured Collinsella sp. | reverse complement strand
AGATGTGTATAAGAGACAGGAGGTCGTTGATGCTCGTGGACAGGCACAGGATTGCCATGACCTCGGAGGCGACGGTGATATCGAAGCCGTCCTCGCGCGGCACGCCCTGGGCCTTACCACCAATGCCATCGATAACATGGCGCAGCTGACGGTCGTTCATGTCGACGACGCGCTTCCAGGTGATGCGCTTAACGTCAATACCGAGCTGATTGCCCTGCTGGATGTGGTTATCGAGCATGGCGGCCAGCAGGTTGTTGGCAGCACCGATAGCGTGGAAGTCGCCGGTAAAGTGCAGGTTGATGTCCTCCATAGGGATGACCTGGGCCCAACCGCCGCCGGCGGCACCACCCTTTACGCCAAAGACGGGACCGAGCGAAGGCTCGCGCAGGGCCACGGCGCTCTTAACACCGCGACGGCGCAGGCCATCGGCCAGACCGATGGTCGTGGTGGTCTTGCCCTCGCCGGCGGGCGTTGGGTTGATAGCGGTCACGAGGACGAGCTTGGCCTGGTGATCAGTCGGCTCGTTGAGCAGTGAATAGTCAACCTTAGCCTTGTCGAAGCCGTACGGAATAAGGTGCTTAACGTCGACGCCGGCGTTCTTGGCCACCTCGGTAATAGGCAGCGGCGTGACAGAACGTGCGATTTCGATGTCAGTAGGCATGGGCGGTCCTTTCGTTACCGAATGAGAAAAAGACCAATTCAGCATAGCACGGGCGCGCAATAGTAAAACGCCCTTAACCGATGAACGGCGATATGTTTACCCGATGCCCAGCGATAGCCCAACAGCCTGCCAAAACAAAACGCCCTAAACGGTAGGTTCAATCCCCAGGTGCTCAAAGGTGCGAAGGGTTGCCTGACGGCCCTGCGGCGTACGAATCATCAACCCGCACTGCAGCAAATAGGGCTCATAGACATCCTCGAGCGTGCCCGGGTCCTCGCCCACCGCGCTGGCAAGGGTCGTAAGTCCCACGGCACGACCGGAGAACGTCTTGGCAAGCGTCTCCAAAATGCGAATATCCATCCAGTCCAGACCGAGCTCGTCGATCTCGAAGAACTCGAGCGCCTGGCAGCAGATATCGAGCTCGATGGGGCCGTTGCCGCGCACCTGTGCGTAATCGCGCACGCGCTTGAGAAGGCGGTTGGCAAGACGTGGCGTGCCACGCGAGCGCGAGCCGATCTCGAGCGCACTGGGATGATCGATCGTCACACCCAGGATAGTCGCCGAGCGCGTCACAATCTGCGCGAGTTCCTCGACCGTGTAGTAATCCAGGCGATATGAAATGCCAAAGCGGTCGCGCAACGGGCCGGTCAACATGCCTGAGCGGGTCGTTGCCGCTACCAGCGTAAACTTGGGAATATCCAGGCGAATAGAACGTGCGGCCGGGCCTTTACCGATCACAATATCGAGCGCAAAGTCCTCCATCGCGGGATACAGGACTTCCTCGACCGAACGGTTAAGACGGTGGATCTCGTCGATAAACAGCACGTCACCCGGCTGCAGGTTGGTAAGGATAGCCGCCAGGTCGCCGGTGCGCGCGATGGCAGGGCCACTCGTCGTCTTGACCTGAGCGCCCAGCTCGTTGGCGATAACGGTGGCCAGCGTGGTCTTGCCCAGGCCCGGAGGACCCGAGAAAATCACGTGGTCGAGCGTCTCGCCACGGCTCTGCGCCGCTTCGATCAACACGCGTAGGCTCTGCTTGATGTGCTCCTGGCCACAGTAATCGTCCAGGCGCTGGGGGCGCAAAGTGCGATCGACATCGAGGTCCTCGGCCGTCAGCTCCGAGCCCACCATGCGCTCGCCGTGCGCCATGGATGCCGCCGGCGAGTTGCCGGGCGTCGCCCACAGGTCCTGAGAGTCATCGGCTTCCCACATCACGCATCCATTCCGAGTCGCTTAAGCGCCGCGCCGAGCAGATCCTCGACACGCATATTCTGCCCATCATACCCGCTCAGGGCAACATCGGTCTCCTGCGGGCTAAAGCCCATGGAAAGGAGCGCCGCACGGGCATCGTCGATGGCCGAGGGAGCGGCAGCGGGCACGGGCATCGCAACCTGGCCGGGAATCACGTCGACCGGGACAAAGCCCTTGTCCTTGGCAAAGGTGCTCTTGAGCTCCAGGATCAGACGCTGAGCTGTCTTTTTGCCCACACCGGGCACCTTGGCCATGCCCTTGTCGTCCTCGGCCATCACCAGCGAATACAGCTGCCCCACGGTATAGGTGGAAAGCACGGCAAGCGCCAGGCGCGGGCCAACGCCCGAAACGGACACGAGCCGGTCGAACATCGTGCGCTCATCCTTTGAGGAAAAACCGAAAAGTGTCATGGCGTCCTCGCGCACCTGCATACGCGCGTAGAGGCGGACCTCGCCGCCGGGCGTCGGCAACGTGGCCGCAGTGCTGCCCGAGATGCCGAGCTCAAAGCCAACGCCCGACACATCGACGACAGCAGAGCTCATCGTGGCCTCGACAAGCGTTCCATGGAGCTGGGAAATCATCAGTATCCGGTTCCTCTCTGTTGATAGAACTCGCCACCGGTAAGGGCACGGGTGCGGCTGAGGTTTACGTGGCAGATGGCGCAAGCCAGGGCATCGGCGGCATGGTCGGGATGCGGGTCGTGGTCGAGCTGCGTGAGCGTACGAACCATATACGCGACCTGCCGTTTGTCCGCGGCTCCGGTGCCCACAACAGCCTGCTTAATCTGCATAGGCGTGTACTCGCCAATCTCGAGCGCGCATTCCGAAAGCGCCACGAGCGCGGCACCGCGGGCATGCGCCGTAGGGATGGCCGAGCGAACGTTGGCGCCAAAGTAAATGCTCTCGATGGCAGCGGTATCGGGTCGATAACGCTCCACGACGCCCTTGAGGTCGCGGGCGATATGCGACAGGCGCACCGCGAGCGGACTACCCGCGCTGGTCTCGATGCAGCCATAGGCACGGCAGCGAACCTCGCCACGCCGCTCCTCGA
>CABSNA010000225.1 GCA_902478865.1 uncultured Collinsella sp. | reverse complement strand
CGGTGTCGCCCAGGTCGAAGATCTCGTGGATCATGCGCTTTTCCTCGTCGAGCAGATCGTCCTGCTCCGAGACCATGTACTTGATCTCTTCCTCCGAGACGTTCTGGCGGTCATCGGCGCTCTTGATGCGCAGGATGCGGGCCAGGCCGTCTGAGCAGGCACCGGTCAGCCACACGAGCGGACGGGCGATCTTTTGAAATACGGAGAGCGGTCCCACGACCTGCTTGGATACGCCCTCGGCGTTAGCGAGGCCGATGCGCTTGGGCACGAGCTCGCCAATCACGATGGACACAAAGGCGACGGCGACGGTGATGATGACCGGCGCCAGGCCGCGCGCGATGGCGGAAAGCGGCGCGATGCCAAAGCTCATGAGCCACGTGGCAAGCGGGTCGGACAGGCTCGTCGAGGCGACGGCGGACGAGGCAAAGCCCACGAGCGTGATGGCGACCTGGATGGTAGCGAGCAGCTGGTCGGAATCGGCGGCCAGCTTAATGGCGTGCTCGGCGCGTTTGTCGCCTTCCTCGGCCTCGTGCTCCAGCACAGCGCGCTTTGCCGTGGTGAGCGCCATCTCGGACATAGAAAAGTAGCCGTTGATGAGGGTCAAAACGAGGGTGGTGATAAGGGAGATGGTTATGTCCATCGGGAGTTTCTCGAACCTCCAAGATTCGGGCGTCAGGGTAAAACATTGATGGCGGATACGGCAATTGCGCCGGCGCCCAAACGAGGACGCGGGCGCGCAGGCATGGTCGCTAGATTACGAAGAGGATCACCGCCATGAACTGGAAGATGCTGCCGGCGAGCACCCACAGGTGAAACACGCTGTGCAGATAGCGCACGTTTTTGGCGATATAGAACGGCACGCCCGCGGTGTAGCACACGCCGCCGACGGCGAGCAGGGCAAGCGCCACGGGGTTGAGCAGCTCCACAAGTTCGGGCAGCTTAAAGACAACGAGCCAGCCCATCAGCAGGTAGACCAAGCCACTTACCCAGTGCGGTTGACGCTCGCGTAGGAAGCACTCGAGGGCGATGCCGATGATGGCGATGGCCCATACGGCAAAGAACAGCACAGCGCCGCCGTCGTTTGCGAGCGTGATGAGGCAAAACGGCGTATAGCTGCCGGCTATGAGCAGGTAGATGCAGCTGTGGTCGATGATGCGAAACACGCGCTTGGCGCGCGCGGGCTGAATCGCGTGGTAGAGCGTGGAGGCTAGGTATTCGAGGATAATGCTGACGCCATAGACAATCGCCGCGGCCATATGGGCCGGGCCTCCGCCGCGCAGGGCGGCGAATACGATCAGGAGCACCAGGCCCGCGATACCCAGCAGGCAGCCGACACCATGGGTGACGGAGTTCATGATCTCCTCGCCCACTGTGTAGTGTGGAACGACCGCGGTCTTGGGTCGCGGCTTAGAACTGTCGCTCGAATCGGACATGCCGGTTACATCCTCCAACGTAAAGAGTTCTCAACACTATATCAAAGCGTCTAGGTACGTGCGAAATTTGCACCATACGTGACCCTTTGTTTACCCATTCTTTGCCTGTTGACGCATCAACGGCGAACGTCCATAATGCGCTTGCATTAAATGTTGATGTATTAACATCTTATAGGAGAATACCGCATGGCTCAAAACGCACGTTCCCATCGAAAGCTCAAGATAGCCGGCATCGTTGCACTGGTGGTTGTCGTTGCGCTGCTCGGATTTGCCGGCAACTTTCTGTTTGACTTCGCGCTGAATCCCCGCGCGCCATACACCATGAAGATGATGCAGGATAGCAAGAACGACAAAGAAGGTGAGCAGCCGGATGCCGAGGGAACCGAGGCGCGGGCATGGTTTAAAGAGAACCGCGAGAGCAGCAGCCTCACCGCAGATGACGGAACCGAGCTTGCCGCTTGGTATTTTGCCGCCTCGGAGAACACCCACGATTACGCCGTCTGCCTGCATGGATATACCAACGAGCCCATCGGCATGGCCCGATACGCCAAGCGCTTCCATGACCGCGGCATGAACGTACTCGCACCCGCAGCTCGCGCCCACGAGCGCTCCGGCGGCGACTATATCGGCATGGGCTGGCCCGAGCGGCTCGATGTCGTTGCATGGATTGGGCGGATCGTTCAGGCTGACCCCGAGGCGCGCATCCTGGTCTTTGGCGAATCGATGGGCGCGGCGACCGCCATGAACGTGGCGGGAGAATCTTTGCCGTCCAACGTGAAATGCATCATCGAGGACTGCGGCTATACGAGTGTTTGGGACGAGTTTTCTCTGCAGCTCAAGGACGTGTTCGGCCTGCCCAGCTTTCCCTTGCTCGATGTAGCAAACTTCGTGTGCAACGTGCGCGCGGGCTACGACTTTCATAAGGCGAGCAGCGTGGAGCAACTCAAACACGCGACGGTTCCCATGTTGTTTATCCACGGCGACCAGGACACCTTTGTGCCGTACGACATGCTCGACCAAAACTACGACGCGTGCGCCAGCAAGGTCAAGCAAAAGCTCACCATCCATGGCGCCACCCACGCCAAGAGTGCGCAAGTTGACCCCGAGCTCTACTGGAGCACAGTCAACAACTTCCTCGACGAGTATTTTTAGGCAAATAGTACGGTTTACTGGTCTATCTGACCCCCTGTTTTCGAAAGTGCGGGGAAAATCGCGGGAAGCCCAACCAGACCACAGTTTTACCAACAATTTATCAGGGGTTTTGTTGCCAAAAAACGGTTTGTGGTCGGCGGTATTCGATTTTTCACCGCATTTCCGAAAAGCCGCCCGTGGGCGCTGTGCTCACGGGCGGCTTTTGCTAACGTTGCGCTACAAATGTGCTTGTTTTGTCCAATAGCTAGGCGCTACTTGACCTCGATGAGCTCGTACTCGCTCGTGCCCAGGCCGATTTTTTCGGCGTGCGCGATGCACGCGCGCCAGTCGGTGTCGGGACTGTCTCTTATACACATCTCCGAGCCCACGAGACGCTCATG
>CABSNA010000224.1 GCA_902478865.1 uncultured Collinsella sp. | reverse complement strand
ACCGAGCGCCATGGCAAAGCCGTAGACGGTCTGCGCAGGGCTGGGCGGGCAGCCGGGGATGTAGACATCGACCGGCAGAATCTTATCCGTGCCGCCCCAGACGCAGTAGTTGTCGTAGAAGATGCCGCCGGTGCAGCCGCACGCGCCATAGGACACCACGATCTTGGGATCGGGTGCGGCCTCAAACGCGCGCAGGGCCGGCATGCGCATGGCACGCGTCACGGCGCCGGTGTACAGCAGCACATCGGCGTGACGGGGCGAGGGCACGACCTTGATGCCAAAGCGCTCGACGTCAAAGACGGGCGTGATGGAACCGAAGATCTCGATCTCGCAGCCGTTGCAGCCGCCGCAGTCGACACGGTAGACGTACACCGAGCGCTTGATCTTCTTAAGAAGGGTCGCCTTGGCCTTCTCGATGCTCTCGTCGAGCTCGATCTTGGTCGGGCGGTACTGAAGCCGCTCGGGCAAAAGCGTGGGTTCGGCCATGGTTACTCCTCCTTCATTTCAAAATCCATGATGATGCCCTCGACCGGCGCCGGACCGGCGGGAATCTCGGGCGCATCGGGGTTAAGCTCGCGGTCGATATACTCCGGGTTCACGCCGTGGCCGCCCAGATACTCCATGCCGGGGCCCTGGGGCTCGCCGGACGCAAGCGTCTCGTTGGCAGCCATGCCGTGTGCGTTGCCGGTCTTTACGGCCGATGCGGCGCGCAGGGCGTCGAGCTCGCGCTTGCACTCCTGGCACATACCGACGGTGCGGGCGGCCTGCTCGGCCTCCATGCCGCCGGCCTTTTGCAGCAGGCGCTTGGCATAGTCGATCTCCTTGTGCGGGGCAAACGGCTTGCCGCAACGCGAGCAGTGCTCGAGCGCATAGACGCTCTTGCTGGTGAGGTCGTCCTTGCTCATGACGGCCAGCTCAAACTCCTCGGTGAGCTTGATGGCCTCCATGGGGCAGGCTTCCTCGCAGCGGCCGCAAAAGATGCAGCGGCCGTAGTCGATTGACCAGGTAATGGTATCGGCCGCAAGGTCGGTGTCCATGCGAATGGCATCGGCCGGGCACGCCACGCCGCAGGCACCGCAGGCGATGCAGAGCTCGGCATTGTGCTCGGGCTTGCCGCGCATGTCCTTGTTGGTGGGGAACGGCGCAAACGGGTACTTGACCGTCGCGTCGCCGGCCTTGGCGTTAACCTTCCAAAGCTTCAGCATATTAGAGCGCCTCCTCATCGAGCGGAGCGGCCATGGTGCCCTCGCCCGCGAGCGGCGACTTGTCGCGCCAGACGTTCTCGAACTGCTCCTTGTCGAGCACGTGGTCGCGCTTGGCGGCGACATCGGTCACCGTCACGCGGTCGGTGCAGGAATAGCACGGGTCGAGCGAGCCAACGATCAGCGCCGCATCGCCCACGGTGTTGCCGCGGAACATGTAGCGCAGGACCGGCCAGTTACTGTACGTGGCGGCCTTGGCGCGCCAGCGGTAGCACTTCTGGTTATTGCCGAGCATGGCCCAGTGCACGTCCTCGCCGCGCGGCGCCTCGGTGGCACCGATGGCGTACTTGTGCGGGGTGTACTCCCAATCCGTGGTGAGGATGGGGCCCGACGGGCAGTTCTCGAGCATGGTCTCGATCATATCGATCGAATCGTAGACCTCCTGGATGCGAACGGCGGTACGGCCGAAGGCATCGCAGGTGTCAGCCGTGGCGGCGTGCATCTTTTGAACGTCCGGATCGGCGTAGCCGTCGAAGGGA
Source organism: uncultured Collinsella sp. (assembly GCA_902478865.1). Lineage (GTDB taxonomy): Bacteria > Actinomycetota > Coriobacteriia > Coriobacteriales > Coriobacteriaceae > Collinsella. The sequence continues at coordinate 1,231 of CABSNA010000224.1, read as the reverse complement.
TGGTCAAAGCGCACGTCGCGGGCATAGCCCGAGCCACGCATGAGCGGGCCGACCGGCGAGAAGTCGCGTGCGATCTTGCGGTCCAAGATGCCGATGCCACTCGTACGCTCAATAAAGTTGGGCGTGGAGAGCAAGACGTCGACGAGCTCCTGAACCTCGGAGCGCAGCTGGTGGATGGTCGTGAGCGTGGAGAGCTTCTGCTCGGCCAAAATGTCGCGACGCACGCCGCCGATCACGTTGAGGCCGTAGGTCTTGCGGTGACCGGAGAGCTTCTCGGCCAGGTCCATGGACTTCTCGCGGACGCGGAAGAACTGCTGGAAGCCGGAGTCGAAGCCGGTGTAGTGCGATGCGAGGCCAATATTGAGCAGGTGTGAGTGCAGACGCTCGACCTCGAGCATGATGGCGCGGATGTACTGGGCGCGCGGCGGGACATGAATGCCCTGGGCGCGCTCGACGGCCTCGGCATAGGCCACCGAGTGGGCGCAGCCGCAGATGCCGCAGATGCGGTCGGCGAGGAACGTCACGGCGTCATAGTTCAGGCGCGTCTCGGCGACCTTCTCCATGCCGCGGTGCACGTAGAACAGACGGTAGTCGGCATCGACGATCGTCTCGCCCTCAACGAACAGGCGGAAGTGGCCGGGCTCGTCGGAGGTGATGTGCAACGGTCCCATGGGGACGAGCGTGGTCTCCTTGCCCTTGGTGTCGGCCAAGAATTCGTAGTTTTCCATGTCGCTCGCGGGGGCGGGGCGGAAACGGTAATCCATCGAATCCTTGCGCAACGGGTACAGCCCGCTGGGCCAATCGTCGGGAAGCACCAGGCGACGGCGGTCGGGCAGACCCTCGGGAATCAGGCCGAACATATCGCGCAGCTCGCGCTCGCCCCACACGCAGGCGGGGACGAACGGCGTCACGGACGGGAACGTCATCTTGGCGGGGTCGACCTCGGCACGCACGGTAACCCAGCCGGGGTCCTCCCCCTCCATGGAGATGACGTAGTACACGGCGTAACGGCCGCACAGGGAGCGCTCGTCGTTGCCGACAATCACGGGAATCCAGCCGTAGCGCTCGTAGTACAGGTAGTGGACGGCCTCGGGCAGACGGTCCAGCTTGACGGTGATCGTCAGCTGGTCCTCGCACTGCCACTCAACCTTCTCGATAGCGCCCGGCACTGCGGCGCGCAGGGCCTCGACGTGGCTTTCGCAACGACGAGCGTAGTCCTTCTTTTCAGGTT
>CABSNA010000223.1 GCA_902478865.1 uncultured Collinsella sp. | reverse complement strand
CCGGGGCAACACCCGGGGCCCTTTCTGGCCTAGTGCCATATGAAAGCATGAGCCGCCGCCCGCTGGACGGCGGATGAAACAGGAGAGGAGCTACGATGGCTGCAGGCAAAACCTTCTATGACATCCTGGGCGTATCCAAGAGCGCCTCCGACAAAGAGATCAAGAGCGCGTTTCGCAAGCTCGCGCAAAAATATCACCCCGATGCCGGCGGCGACGAGGCCAAGTTCAAGGAGATCAGCGAGGCCTACGAGACGCTTTCGGACGAGAAGAAGCGCAAAGAGTACGACCAGATGCTCATGTTTGGCGGCATGCCGGGCGCGGGCGGCGCGTATGGCGGCGGCTACGGTGCCGGCGCGGGCGCCAGCGGCTGGGGCGATATCTTCGACAGCATCTTTAGCGGCAACGGCGCTTGGGGCAGCGATTGGGGCTCGGGCTTTGCCGGGGCTGCGGGCGCTGCCGGTGCCGGCGCTGGCCGCAGCCGTGCTCGCAAGGGCGGCGACCTGTCGCTGACCGTCGATGTGACGGCCGAGGACGCGTTTCGCGGCGTGACGCACAAGGTCACCTATCGCATTCCCTCGACAGGCGAGCAGCAGACCATTACGGTCTCGGTGCCCGCGGGCGCGGTCGACGGCGGCAAGCTACGCTACAAGCGTCGCGGCGAGTATGGCGTTGCCGGCGGCGAGCGCGGCGACCTGGTCGTGACCACGCATGTGGAGGAGCACCCGCTGTTTAAGCGCAAGGGTGCCGATGTGACCATGGAGGTGCCGATCTCGGTCTACGAGGCGGCGCTCGGCTGCACGGTGGATGTGCCCACGCCCGGCGGCGCGACGGTTCGTCTGAAGGTGCCCGCTGGCACCCAGACGGGCAAGAAGTTCCGCTTTAAGGAGATGGGTGCGCCCGACGTTAAGCACCGTGGCCGCACGGGTGCGCTGCTCGTCGAGATCAAAGTGCAGGTTCCCACGAACCTGTCCGATGACGAGCGCGATGCCATGACCAAGCTGCGCGAGGCCGACACGCGCGACTACCGCGAGAAGGTCAACCGTTACAAGGCGACATACTAGGGCGGGCGTGGCGCACGCCCGCGCCCACGGGCTTATGATGGACGATAACGAGACGGAAAGGGGTCAGGTAGCATGGCCGAGGACAATAGGAACAAACCGCTGTACATGATCAGCGTGGCGGCCGAGCTGACCGGCATGCATCCGCAGACTCTGCGCGTCTACGAGTCCAAGGGCTTGGTGAACCCCCAGCGCTCGGGCGGCAACACGCGTCTGTATTCGCGTGCCGATATCGAGCGCCTTGAGCTCATCAACCAGCTGACCGACGAGGGCATCAACCTTGCCGGCGTGGTGCGCATCCTCGACATGAAGGAGCGTGCCGAGGAGCGCGAGCGCGAGAACGAAAAACTCCGTGCCCGCGTGCGCCAGCTCGAGGACGAGCTGCACGAGTACAAGATGCAGAAGAAGATCACCGCCCTGGCTCCGCGCGATGGCTCGGTCAACCCCGAGCAAGTCATGCGCAAGCTGCTGGGTGCCGGAGGGGATTTGTAGGTTCCGCCGTTCTAACGAACGGCGGACCGGTCGACGCTGCGCGCCGCCCAGAGCGACAATTTGTCATTCAAAAGGCAAGGCATGACCAGAAGGTCTATGCCTTGCCTTTTTCATGCCAACTTGTTCGCTCTGGACGTCGCTCGCTGTCCGTCCTCTACCTGCGGCGTTGCCTTGCTCCGGATGCGGTAGTCATTGGGGACGTTCTTAAATGACTGGTCAAAGGGGACATTCTTGCGGCACTTGGCACTTGGGGACGTTCCTTTTGTGCCGGCACTTTGGGACACTCCTTGTCCAGAGAGTGATGCAAGGGGCTCGTCCTTTGCTTTACTGAGATAAAGTGAACGTGTAGATTCGTAACCCACTCGCAACCGTTCTATGGCACGATATTGAACGAATGTATGCTATGCGCTCAAATCTTTTGGGCAGAGTGGGAGACAGTATGGTCAAGCTGTACGAGGACGGCATCTACCTGCGCGGCGGCAGCGAGGTTGTGCCTGCGGCCGAGGCTGCCGAGCGCGGTATTATGCAGACGCCCGAGGACGCCAAGCGTGGCACCATCGCGTATTCGATCCTTCAGGCACACAACACGTCCGGCGACCCCGAGGCGCTCAAGATTCGCTTCGACGCCATGGCGAGTCACGACATCACCTTTGTCGGCATCATCCAGACGGCGCGCGCCTCGGGCATGGAGCAGTTCCCGCTGCCTTACGTGCTCACCAACTGCCATAACTCGCTGTGCGCCGTGGGCGGCACCATCAACGAGGACGACCACGTCTTTGGCCTCTCGGCTGCCAAGAAGTACGGCGGCATCTTTGTCCCGCCGCACATCGCCGTCATCCACTCCTTTATGCGTGAGAACTTCGCCGGCTGCGGCAAGATGATCCTGGGCTCCGACTCGCACACCCGCTACGGCGCCCTGGGCACCATGGCTGTGGGCGAGGGCGGTGGCGAGCTGGCAAAGCAGCTGCTGCGCGACACCTACGACGTTGCCTATCCCGGCGTTGTCGCCATCTACCTCACGGGCGCCCCGCGTCCCGGTGTCGGCCCGCACGACGTGGCGCTCGCCATCATCCGCGCCGTCTTTGCTAAGGGCTACGTCAAGAACAAGGTCATGGAGTTCGTGGGCCCCGGCATCGCGAGCATGACGACCGACTACCGCAACGGCGTCGATGTCATGACCACCGAGACCACCTGCCTGTCGAGCATCTGGGCCACCGACGAGGACACGCACGCGTTTTTGACCATGCACGGCCGCGGCGACGACTACCGCGAGCTCAAGCCCGCCGCTGTCGCCTACTACGACGGCTGTGTCGAGGTCGATCTGTCGAGCATCAAGCCCATGATCGCGCTGCCGTTCCATCCTTCCAACGGCTTCGAGATTGACGAGCTCAACGAGAACCTCGAGGACATCCTGCACGAGGTGGAACTCGAGGCCG
>CABSNA010000222.1 GCA_902478865.1 uncultured Collinsella sp. | reverse complement strand
GAGACGGTCGTCACCGTACTGGTGGGCATTGGTGTCTATGCCGAGCCCGCCGGCGTGATCAAAGTCCTGGGCATCGTGCTGGTGCTCGCGTCCATTCTGATTATGAACACCGACTTCTCCAAGCTACGCAACAGTGTGTTTGTCGGTCATGTTGTTGAGAGCATGACCTTTAAGCCCAACGCGTGGTGGACGGAGAAATCGCAGGACATGGATCTGTTCCGCGAGCGCACCGGCATCGCGCTGGAGCCCACCGTGCAGGAAAGCCCCTGGTACTTCGTGCGATAGAGGATTGCGCGCAGGGTCTGACCTCGGGTTATCCAGCCAGCGCCGGCCTACCCGGCCCCAACGTTTCGAGTACGTTAAACCCGTCAACGGTCGATTTTCACCCGCGAACGGTCTTTATACTAATTAGCAATATCCGCAACGTATAAGACGTTATAATGACCATAACGAAAAGGAGGAGGCAAGATGAATCAGATCATTCTCGCATCTCATGGCGGCCTGGCCGCAGGCGCCAAAGACACGCTCGAGATGGTTCTCGGCGACGTGTCGAACGTCCACGTCGTGTCGCTTGCTCGTGACGACAAGGAGCCCATCACCAATAAGGTGGACGCCATGATCGCCACGTTCAACGCGGACGACACCGTCTATGTGCTGACCGATATGCTCGGCAGCTCGGTCAACAACAACATGGTCGAGCTTTCCAAGAACGGCACGAAGTTCACGGTTGTCAGCGGTTTCAACATCCCGCTGGCACTGACGCTCGCTATGAGCCCCGTCCCCGTCAAGGGTGCCGAGCTCGCGGCCCTCATCAACGAGGCCCGCACCGGCCTGACCAACCCCAACGCACCGGTCGAGGCTGCCGCGGCTCCCGCCAAGAAGGCCAAGGCGCCCCGTCACAGCTCCGGTCCCGCCAAGATCGTCCTCGCACGTCTTGACTACCGTCTGCTGCACGGCCAGGTCGTCTTTACCTGGACCACCAAGGTTCAGGCCGAGCGCATCATCGTCGTCGACAACGCTGCCGCCAACGATGACATCAAGAAGGGCGCTCTTAAGCTGGCCAAGCCCCAGGGCGTGCGCCTGAACGTCTTCACCGTCGAGCGTGCCCTCGCCAAGATGGACAAGCTCAACACCCTCGGCGAGCGCGTCATGTTCGTCTTTGGCAACACTGCCGAGATGCTGCAGTTCTGCCAGGGCTACAAGCTCGACGCCATCAACCTGGGCGCCACCGCCAACCACGACGGTGCCGATCAGGTCGGCGGCAAGGACAGCTCCGTCTTCCTCGACGCCACCCAGAAGGCCGACGTCAACCAGCTGCTCGACATGGGCATCAAGCTCTACGTCCAGCAGACCCCTACGTATCAGAGCGTCGACATCGACGCCAAGCTGTAATCAACCAGGCTTTTGCCTGACTGAAAGGAGAAGGGTATGAATACGTTCATCAGTGCGGTGCTCGTCGGCCTCGTCGGCGTGTTCTGCATGTGGGACTCCCGCCTGCTCGGTCGTCTTAACTTCGAGCAGCCCCTCGTTGGCGCTACGCTCGTCGGTCTGCTGCTGGGCGATGTGCCCACCGGCCTTGCCGTCGGTGCCGCCGTCGAGCTCGTGTCCATGGGCCTGGTGCAGGTCGGCGCCGCCGTTCCGCCCGATATGGTCCTGGGCGGCATCGTGGCCGCTGCCTTTGCGTGCCTGACCGATGCTTCCGCCGAGACCGCCATGACGATCGCCATCCCGGTCGCCGTCCTGGGTCAGCTCCTCGGCATCGTGTTCCGTTCCATCATCGCCGCCCTCACCCATGTGGCAGATAGCGCGATCGATAACGGAAAGTTCAAGACCGCCTACCGCATGCACATCTGCGCCGGCTCCGGTCTGTACGCTGTCATGTACTTCCTGCCGATCTTCCTCGCCGTCTTTGTTGGCACCGACCTGGTTCAGGCCATCGTCAACATGGTTCCCGAGTGGCTGTCCACTGGTCTTAACGTTTCGACCAAGATCATGACCGCCTACGGCTTGGCCCTGCTGCTCACCATGATGATCAAGAAGGGTATGACTCCGTTCCTGTTCATCGGTTTCCTGCTCGCCGCTTACCTCAACCTGTCCGTCATCGCGGTCGCTCTGATCGGTGTGTGCCTGGCTGTCGTCTTCATGGGCTTCAAGTTCAACGGTTCCCATGCAGCCGCCGGTGTCGATTCCGACTACGATCCGCTCGAAGACGACGAAGACTAAGGAGGAACACACTATGGCAACCGCAACCAAGGACGTGTCCCTGAACAAGAAGGTCAGCCAGTTCTTCTGGCGCTCCTGGGCCATCCAGGCCTCTTGGAACTACGAGCGTCAGATGAACATGGGCTTCCTCTACGGCATGGTTCCCACGCTCGATCGCCTCTATCCGGATGAGTCCGACCCCAAGCAGCTCGCTGCTAAGAAAGAGGCTTACCACCGTCACATGGCGTTCTACAACTGCACCCCGCAGACGAGCGCTTTCATCCTGGGCCTCGCCGCCTCCATGGAGGAGGAGTACGCCAAGGATCCCGAGAACTTCGATCCCGATTCGATCAACGCGGTCAAGACCTCCCTCATGGGTCCGCTTTCCGGCATCGGTGACTCCTTCTTCCAGGGCACCATTCGCGTTATCGCCTTTGGCCTGGGCGTTCAGCTGGCTCAGCAGGGCTCCATCATGGGCCCGATCCTGGCCATGCTCATCTCCATCGTCCCCTCCGTGCTGATCACTTGGTTCGCAGCCAAGATGGGCTATCAGGGCGGCCACGAGTACCTGAGCAAGCTTCAGGGCGGCGACCTCATGGAGAAGCTCATGTATGTCTGCGGCATCGTGGGTCTTATGTCCGTGGGCGGCATGATCGCTACGCTGATCGGCGCCACCACCCCGCTGCAGTTCGCTGAGGGCACCGTCGTTATCCAGGACATCCTGGATGGCATGATGCCCCAGATGATCTCCCTTGGCCTCACTGGCCTTATGTACTGGCTCATCAAGAAGAACGTCAACACCGGTTGGCTTCTCGTGATCGCCAT
>CABSNA010000221.1 GCA_902478865.1 uncultured Collinsella sp. | reverse complement strand
GGCGTAGGATACAAGTCATAACCGTTCCGGGAGAAACATCCCCGGGGGAAAGGAACGTATGAATAAGATCTTCGACAACAAGCAGGAGTTTACCGAGCTCTATCGCGATGCCGTCATGAGCATCAGCGGCAAGAGCGTCGAGGCCGCCAGCGACCTCGACCGCTTTAACGCCCTGGCCAAGCTCGTGGCCGAGAAGGCGCGCACCGTTGCCACCAAGAGTGACGCCCGTGTGACCGCCGAGGGCAAAAAGCGCGTGTACTACTTCTCGATCGAGTTTTTGATCGGCCGCCTGCTCGACAACTACCTGCTCAACTTTGGCGTGCGCGATATGGTCGCCGAGGCGCTCGACGACATGGGCTTCGACCTGTCCGTCATCGAGAACCAGGAGCCCGATCCGGCGCTGGGCAACGGTGGCCTGGGTCGTCTGGCCGCGTGTTTCTTGGATTCCATGGCAGCCGAGGGCATTGCCGGCTACGGCAACGGCATGCGCTACCGTTACGGCCTGTTTAAACAGGAGATCGTCAACGGCAGCCAGGTTGAGGCCACCGACGAGTGGCTCACCCACGGCTATCCCTGGGAGGTTCGTCGTCAGGACAAGGCCGTGACCATTAAGTTTGGCGGCCGCGTCGAGGGCTTTGAGGAGAACGGCCGCACGTTCTACCGCACGGTAGACACGCAGGACATCCTGGCCGTCCCTTATGACATCCCCGTCGTGGGCTATGCCGGCGAAACCGTCAACAAGCTGCGCGTCTGGGCCGCCGAGCCGGTCGAGGAGCACTTTGATCTGGAGGCCTTCAACCGCGGCGACTATGCCCTGGCCGATGCCGATCGCGCTGAGGCCGAGGCCATCAGCGCCATCCTCTACCCCAACGACGCCGGCGAGCACGGCCGTCTGCTGCGCCTGAAGCAGGAGTACCTGTTTGTTTCGGCCGGTATCTACAGCCTGCTCGACACCTTTGAGAAGGAGCACGGCGCGAACTGGGAGCTGCTGCCGCAGTTTGTGGCCATCCACACCAACGATACCCACCCCGCCATGTGCGGCCCCGAGCTCATGCGTATCCTCATCGACGAGAAGAAGCTCGAGTGGGATGACGCCTGGAACATCGTGACGCAGGTCGTGAGCTACACCAACCACACCATCCTGCCCGAGGCCTTGGAGAAGTGGCCTATCGGCACGTTCTCCAAGCTCCTTCCCCGCGTGTACCAGATCATCGACGAGATCAGCCGTCGTTGGCACGAGTCGTTCGACACCACGCAGGAGGGCTGGCAGGAGCGTCTGCGCCAGACCGCCATTTTGTGGGACGGCGAGATTCGAATGGCCAACCTGTCCGTGATCTGCAGCCACAGCGTCAACGGCGTGGCCAAGATCCATTCCGACATCATCAAGAACATCGTGCTCAAGGACTTCTATGCCCTGACGCCCGAGAAGTTCAACAACAAGACCAACGGCATCTCGCACCGTCGCTTCTTTGCCGAGGCCAACCCCACCTACGCCAAGCTCGTGACCGAGGCCATTGGCGATGGCTGGCTCAAAGACGCCTTTGAGCTTGAGAAACTCAAGGAGTTTAAGGACGACACCGAGTTCCTGAAGGCCGTGGGTGTCTCCAAGCGCGCCAACAAGGAGCGTCTGGCCGCCTACGTCAAGGCCGAGACCGGTCTGGTTATTGACCCCAACACCGTCTTCGATGTCCAGGTAAAGCGCTTCCACGCCTATAAGCGCCAGCTCATGAACATCATGAAGGTGATGGACATCTACAACCGTCGCATCGCCGATCCTAACTTCCACGTGACGCCGACGACCTTCATCTTTAGCGGCAAGGCTGCCTCGAGCTACACCTTTGCCAAGGAGACCATCCGCCTCATTAACTCCGTGGCCGACGTCATCAACAACGATGCCCGCGTCAACGAGGTCATGAAGGTCTGCTTTATCCCCAACTTCCGTGTGAGCAACGCCCAGCTCATCTACCCCGCCGCCGAGATCTCGGAGCAGATCTCCACGGCCGGTAAGGAGGCCTCGGGCACGTCCAACATGAAGCTCATGATGAACGGCGCCATTACGCTGGGCACCCTCGACGGCGCCAACATCGAGATCGCCGACCTGGCCGGCCGCGAGAACGAGGCCATCTTTGGCCTGACCGCCCCCGAGGTCGAGCAGCTCTGGGCATCCAACAGCTACTTTGCGTGGGATACCCTCAACGGCGACCGCGAGCGTCTGGGCCGCGTTATGGACGAGCTCAAGGACAACACCTTTGCGGGTCTTTCGGGCAACTTCGAGAGCATCTACAACGAGCTCATGAACAACAACGACCCCGACCTAGTCATGGCTGACTTCCGTAGCTACGTGGATGCATGGGAGAACCTCACGGGCAGCTACGGCGACCAGGAGACCTGGAACCGCAAGGCCCTGCTCAACACCGCCTCGAGTGGCTGGTTCTCGTCCGACCGCACCATTCGCGAGTATCGCGACGAGATCTGGCACGCATAAAGCGCGCGAGCTCCCTTTGCCGCACGGCATTACTCGACGGGCGTGACAGTGCGCCGCGCCCGTCGCTAATGGGTTAGGAACATCGATGACAGAAGGAGAAATCGATGAGTAAGAAAGAATGCATCGCGATGCTCCTCGCAGGAGGACAGGGCAGCCGATTGGGGGCACTCACCCAAAAGATCGCCAAGCCGGCGGTTAGCTTTGGTGGCAAGTTCCGCATTATCGACTTTTCTCTGTCCAACTGCTCCAACTCGGGCATCGACACGGTGGGCGTTCTGACGCAGTACCGTCCCTACCTGCTGCATGCCTATGTGGGTTCCGGCGAGGCTTGGGATCTGGACAGCCGAGACGGCGGCGTGTCGATCCTGCCGCCGTACGAGACGCAGACCGGCGGCGCCTGGTATGCGGGCACGGCCGACGCCATTACGCAGAACCTCGACTACATCAAGGCGAACGACCCCAAGTACGTTCTGATTCTTTCGGGCGATCACCTGTATCGCATGGACTACCGCAAGATGCTCAAGACGCACATTGAGAACAACGCCGACCTCACGGTGAGCGTTATGCCC